>NZ_BBSK01000083.1:0-47074 GCF_001319805.1 Burkholderia sp. E168m22 | reverse complement strand
GTCCCTGCGTCCACAGATCGAGCAGGTCGGTACGCAGCGTCTCGGCCGTCAGCACGTCGAGCGCGGAGAACGGCTCGTCCATCAGCAGGATCGTCGGGTCGACGACGAGCGCGCGCGCAAAGCCGACGCGCTGGCGCATCCCGCCCGACAACTCGCGCGGGTACGCGTTCTCGAAGCCGTCGAGACCGATCAGGTCGATCGCGGCGAGCGCACGCTCGCGCCGCTCGCGCGCGCCGACGCCGAGCGCTTCCAGCCCGGCTTCCACGTTCTGCAGCACGGTGAGCCACGGGAACAGCGCGAAGGTCTGGAATACCATCGCGACGCCTTCGGCCGGGCCGCGCAACGGCTTGCCGAGGTAGGTCACTTCGCCGCCGGTCGGCTCGATCAGGCCAGCGATGATGCGCAACAGCGTCGATTTGCCCGAGCCCGAGCGGCCAAGCAGCCCGACGATCTCGCCTTCGCGCAGCGACAGGTTCGCGTCGTCGAGCACGAGCAGCTCGCCCTGCGTCTTGTTGAAGCCGCGGTTCACATGCTCGACGCGCAGGATTTCTTCGCCGAGCCGCGGCGGCTGCAGCGGCTGGGACGTCTTGACGGGGGCGTTGATAACGGTCGAATTTTGCATCGCGCTTACTCTCAATCGAGACGGAGCCGGGATTCCGCATAGGCGTACATCGGACGCCACAGCAGGCGGTTGAACAAGGTGACGAACAGGGACATCACGGCGATGCCCAGGATGATCTTCGGGAAGTCGCCGGCGGCGGTCGTTTGCGCGATATACGCGCCAAGACCGTGCGCGACGACCTTCGTGTCGCCCCACTGCACGAACTCGGACACGATGCTCGCGTTCCACGCGCCGCCCGATGCGGTGATCGCGCCCGTCACGTAGTACGGGAAGATGCCGGGCAGGATCGCCTGGCGCCACCACTGCCAGCCGCGGATGCGGAAATTCTTCGTCGCTTCCTTGTAGTCGTTCGGATAGGACATCGCGCCCGCGATCACGTTGAACAGGATGTACCACTGCGTGCCGAGCACGATCAGCGGCGACAGCCAGATGTCCGCGTTCAGGTGGAAGTGGACGATCACGATCACGAATACCGGAAACAGCAGGTTCGCCGGGAATGCGGCGAGGAACTGCGCAAGAGGCTGGATCTTCTCGGCCAGCTTCGGGCGCAGCCCGATCAGCACGCCGAGCGGCACCCAGATCACCGACGCGATCGCGATCAGCACCAGCACGCGCAGCAGCGTGATCAGGCCGAGCACGAGCACGTGGCCGACCTCGGCCACCGTCACGCCGGTCGCGACGAAGCTGACGACACGCCACGCAACGTACACCGTCAGCAGGATCACGAACGCGCCCCACACGATGTCGCCGATGCGCGACGAACGGCGCGCCGATGCCTCACGCACGCGTGTACCTGTCACCGACGGCACGCGCAACGGAATCCGCGCGGCCTGCGACAGCAGCCAGCCGGCCGGCACGAGCAGCTGATGGATCAGGTGCGTGCGACGCATCATGTCGAGCAGCCACGATTGCGGCGCATCGCCCGACGCGGTGTTCTCCATCCGGAACTTGTCGGCCCACGCGACGAGCGGACGGAACAGGAACTGGTCGTAGGCGAGGATCACGACCGACATCGCAACGATCACCCAGCCGACCGCGCCGAGATTCTTGTCGGAGATCGCCTGCGCGAGATACGCGCCGATACCCGGCAGCGTGATCGTCTGGTTACCGACGGTAATCGCTTCCGATGCGACGACGAAGAACCAGCCGCCGGACATCGACATCATCATGTTCCAGATCAGGCCCGGCATCGAGAACGGCACTTCGAGCTTCCAAAAGCGCTGCCACGGCGTCAGGTGAAAGCCGCGCGACACTTCGCTCAGATCGCGCGGCACGGTGCGCAGCGACTGGTAGAAGCTGAACGTCATGTTCCAGGCCTGGCTCGTGAAGATCGCGAAGATCGCGGCCAGCTCGGCGCCGAGCACGCGGCCCGGAAACAGCGCGAGAAAGAACGTGACCGTAAACGAGATGTAGCCGAGCACGGGCACCGACTGCAGGATGTCGAGGATCGGGATCAGCACCATCCCCGCGCGGCGGCTTTTCGCGGCGAGCGTGCCGTAGACGAGCGTGAACACGAGCGACGCAATCATCGCGGCGAGCATCCGCAACGTGGTGCGCAATGCGTATTCGGGCAGGTTCGACGGATCGAGCGAGATCTTCTGCGTCTGCAGTACGCCAATCGGCGCCATCGTCTGGTGAAAACCGACGATCGCCATCGCGAGTATGCCGATGATCAGCGGAAACGCGATCGCGTCCCAGCGGTTGGGCAGCACGCGCCACGCGGACGCGTTGGCGGTGCGATTCGGATCGAAGAAACTGATATCCATCGGTAGCGTCTTGTGTCTTGTGTTGAATTGAAAATCGATGGGTCCGGCCGCGTGCCGCGCAGCCGGGCGTCGCGGCAGCGGCGCGAATCAGGCCAGCCCGTGCAGTACCCGGTATGGGGTGATCGGCAGCGCGAACGACAGCACCGAGCCTTCCTCGACGACGCGGAGGTCGGCACCGAAATGAACGCCGACAGGGGCGATGCCGCAGGCAATGACCGGAAAAAGCAGCGCGAGGCCGAGGGTGCGCGTGCGGTGGCCGACCGCACCGCCCGTATCCGTTGCCGCGAGGTTCGGCATGAAGGGCTCCGGAGAGGGGATTCGGAGTGGGAGGCTATCGGGCGGCCGTGACGCAAATGTGACGTGTCACTTACAGGACATTGACGGGTCATCCGGCGGGAGTCGCGCATCGCCCCGCCGGCCGCCGACACGAGTGTTCGATCTCGCAACGCTCGGGAATAAATCCGCCGCTTCGCCGGTATCGCATGCGAAGGCGCCGGCTTATTCCAGGACGATCCGGCCGTCCGGTTTCGTCACACGAATGCGAGGCTTACATGTCTTCATCGACCCCCACCCGCCCGTCGCGCCGCAAGGCCCTGCAATGCATGGCCTTCGGCGGCCTCGGCACGCTGTTCACGCTGTCGGGCGGCATCCTCACGCCGTTCGACCTCGCGCTCGCGCAGACCGGCGAGGCGCGCCCGGCCGACGCGGGCCGGCCGCTGTTCGTGCAGATCAGCGATACGCACATCGGCTTCAACAAGGACGCGAATCCCGACGTGTCGGCCACGCTGAAGCAGACGATCGACCTCGTCAACGGGATACCCGCGCTACCCGCGCTGGCGATCCATACCGGCGACATCACGCATCTGTCGAAGCCCGAGGAATTCGACCACGCGTCGCAGTTGCTGTCCGCGCTGCGCGTGCCGGAACTGCATACGGTGCCCGGCGAACATGACGTCACCGACGGTTCGGGCGCCGAATATTTCGGCCGGTTCGGCAAGGCGTCGGACACCCGCGGCTATTACAGCTTCGATCACGCGGGCGTGCATTTCATCGCACTCGTCAACGTGATGCATTTCAAGCCGAACGGGCTCGGCAGCTTCGGCGACGAGCAGCTCGCGTGGCTCGCACAGGATCTCAAAGGCCGCTCGTCGAGCACGCCGATCGTCGTGTTCTCGCACATGCCGATGTGGACCATCTACGAACCGTGGGGCTGGGGCACCGGCGACGCGCCGCAGACGATGGCGCTGCTGCGCCGCTTCGGCTCCGTCACCGTGCTGAACGGGCACATCCACCAGATCGTGTCGAAGGTCGAGGGCAACGTGACGTTCCATACCGCCCGCTCGACCGCGTTCCCGCAGCCGACGGCCGGCAACGGCCCGGGGCCCGTGCCGCTCACGGTGCCGCATGACCGGCTGCCGTCGATGCTCGGCGTGACGACCGTCGAATTCGCCGGCCATCCGGTCGCGTCGACGCTGCACGATGCGACGCTCGCCTGATAAACATAAGGAGACCGACATGACCCGCTTCCGACCTATCCGAATCATCGCGGCGCTGATCCTGTGCGTCGCCGCCGGCACGCCGCCCGCCGCGTTCGCGCAGAGCCCGAACGGCTCGCTCGTGACGATCCGCAATTTCATGTTTTCGCCGATGTCGACCACGATCAAGGCCGGCACGACGATCACGTGGAAGAACCTCGACGCGGAGCCGCATACCGTGGTCAACGACGCCGGCATCTTCCATTCGAAAGCGCTCGACCAGGACGAGACGTACGCGTTCCGCTTCGACAAGCCGGGCGTCTACAAGGTGTTCTGCGGGATTCATCCGTACATGAAGGAGACGATCACCGTCGAATGAAGTGGCCCGCCACGCGACGCGCGGGCGAACGGCGGGCGGCAGCCGCCTACAACGGCGGTCGTCCGCTTCGCCTGCGTGGCAGACGGAGCCGCGCACGATGCCTGCATTTTCCGGTCGATTGATTTCGTCGCGGAGCCAGCCTTGCATGGGGGTTCACTGCCCCGCTGCACGCAGTTCCGGCGCGGTGCCGGCGACGACCGGACACGACTGCGGCAACGCCTGCCCGAACAACACGGCCAGCCCGCAAGCGGACGTGAACATGCCGAGGCCGTCGTGTCCGACACCCGGCACTTCGACGACCTGCTGCGCGAGATCGTCCGGATGCCGCTTCTTCAGGTAATCGAAATAGGCGAGCCCGCGCGCCAGCCGGTACGGCCCCTGCGCCATCGCCGCGCATGAACGGTCGATGAAATGCGTATAGGGATTCGTGTCGGCCTGCCCGAGCAAGTACACGACACGGCGCGCGACGTAACGCGTTTCGAGGTCGCGCACGTCCTGCGACGCAACGTAAGGCGGCGCCGACTTCAACCCGTATTTCCATTCGGTTGCGCGCGGACAGGCGCCGCCTGCCAGCGCGTCGGCATTCGGCCGTTCGTCGTCGAAATACAGGTAGCTCGACGGGTTCGCGACCACGTAGCGCACGGCAACGCCGGTACGGGCCAGCGCGTCGCCTTCGCGCCCGGCCACCGCATAACGCTGCAGCAACTGTGCGCCGGCGGAATGGCCGATCACGACGATCGTCGACAACGACGGGTACAGGCTGCGGTCGGCGAAATGCGCGAGCAACGCGTCGAGCGCCGCGAACGAGCTGACCGGCGCCGGCTGGCGCGCCGGTTCGCCGCCCTTCCATCCTTCCTGCGTCCACGCGAGCGTCGATGCGCCCAACGAAAACGCGCGCACATCGGCGCGTGTCAGGAACTGCGGCGCGACGACCATCGTACCCGCGCCGGCCGCACCGGCCTTTTCGACGACCTTGCGCCCCGATGCGTAGTACGCATCGGCATTACGCAGCGTGCCGTGAATCACGATGAATACGCGTACAACGTCGGGCGCGGCCCGGTCGAGCGGATGGTCGGCGTAGACGGGCAGCACCGCGCTGCCCTGCGGCGTGTCGACGGTCACGCGCTGGTCGGCGACGGCCTTGACCGGCGCTTCGAGCCGTTCGCGTTGCTTGGGTGTCATGGCTTCGGCCGGCTGCGCACCGATCAGCATGCCGACGACGGCACAGGCCAGCACGAGCGGAACGGCATATGACAGCGCCCGGGCGGCCGGCAGCACGCACGAACGTCGGATGCGGGAAAAGGCGACGGAAATGACGGACATGGCGGCAGCTCGGGCGGTGGATATGACTTGAACGGCGAGGGTCGCAGAATCCGTCGCACGCCGCCGGCCGATCATGGAAAACGGGTCAACCGGCCGGTTGCGCACCGCGTTCGGCGTCGGCGCACGTTTCGCCCGCGCGACACTGCATCCGCTGCACGATGCCGACCAGTTCGCCGATATGCGTGGGCACCGCCTGCTTGCCGGCTTGCGCCCACGCGTCGAACGACGTCATGCCGCTCACCGCGCCCACGAACGGCACGCCGGCACGCTCGGCCGCCTGGGCGTCCACCGCGTGGTCGCCGACGTAGATCGCCGCCGCGGCAGGCAAACCGAGCCGCGCCAGCGCCTGCACGAGCCCTTCCGGGTCCGGCTTGTGGCGCTGCACGTCTTCCCCGCCGATCAACACGTCGACCAGCGATTGCAAGCCGTTGCGCTCGAGAATCGCGTCGATCCGGTAGCGAAACTTCGACGACACGACCGCGACGGCGAGCCCTTGCTCGCGCAACGTCGCGAGCAGCGGCGGCACTTCGGGATAGACGCGGGTGCCCGGCACCATGATCTCGTCGGCGCGCACCACGAAGTGCCGTGCGAACGCCTCGGCCCGTGCCGCTTCGGTTTCGCCCGCCAACGAACGGAACATGTCGGGCAGCGGCAGCCCGATTACTGCGCGGATCTGCGCGGGCGTCGGACCGGTGGCGCCCAGCTGATGCAATGCGTACTCGGTGCATTCGATGATCGCGGCGGACGAATCCGCCAGCGTCAGGTCGAAATCGAATATGACGGCCCGAACGGACATGAAAGGACTCCGTAAACACAACGAACGATGCCGCGTATGTTACGCGTGCAGCGATAGGAACTCGTCGGCGACGCAACCTGCAACCGGGCAGCCGGGTCGCAGGCACTGCGCCCGGCGTTGATGCGCCCCCGCGATCGTCACACGCTATCAACCCCATTGCCGACAGTGCTTTCAAACATATCGTAAAAATCCGATATAAGATTCGCCCATCGACGATACCCGTTTGCCTTGACCGAACACCCAGCCTTTCCATGCCGACCGAACTCGACATCGACGCGATCCTGAAAGCGCTCTCGAACCCCGTGCGCCGGGAAATCCTCGTCTGGCTGAAAACGCCCGGCGAGCATTTCCCGCAGCAGACGCTGCCGTACGAACACGGCGTCTGCGCGGGCCAGATCGACGCGCGCTGCGGGCTGTCGCAGTCGACCGTCTCCGCGCACCTCGCGACACTCCAGCGCGCGGGGCTCGTGACGTCGACACGGATCGGTCAATGGGCGTTCTTCCAGCGCAACGAGGCCGTCATCGACGCATTTCTCGACGCCCTGCGCCGCGAACTCTAGCCAACGGCCGAACCGGCCATGCGGGGCGCCGTCGCACATGACGCGACGGCTTCCCCGCCTTTCGTGAAGAGGTTATCTGCCATGCCCACGCTGTTCGATCCCGTTACCCTCGGCGACCTGACCCTGCCGAACCGCATCGTGATGGCGCCGCTCACCCGCTCCCGTGCGGGCGCGGCGCGCGTGCCGAACGCACTGATGGCGCGCTACTACGCCGAGCGCGCGTCGGCCGGCCTGATCATTACCGAAGCGACGTCGGTCACGCCGCAAGGCGTCGGCTATGCCGACACGCCGGGCATCTGGTCCGACGAGCAGGTCGAAGGCTGGAAGCAGATTACGCAAGCCGTGCACGCGGCCGGCGGGCGCATCGTGCTGCAACTCTGGCACGTCGGCCGGATCTCCGATCCGATGTTCCTGAACGGCGACCTGCCGGTCGCGCCGAGCGCGATCGCCGCGGGCGGCAACGTGAGCCTCGTGCGTCCGCCGCGGCCGTTCGTGACGCCGCGCGCCCTCGAACTCGACGAAATTCCGGGCATCGTCGCCGCATACCGCAAGGGTGCAGAAAACGCGAAGGCTGCCGGCTTCGACGGCGTCGAGATTCACGGCGCGAACGGCTACCTGCTCGACCAGTTCCTGCAGGACAGCACCAATCGCCGCACCGACGCGTACGGCGGCCCGATCGAGAATCGCGCGCGCCTGCTGCTCGAAGTGGTCGACGCGGCGATCGACGTGTGGGGCGCGGGCCGGGTCGGCGTGCACCTCGCACCGCGCGGCGACGCGCATACGATGGGCGACTCCGATCCGGCGGCAACGTTCGGTTATGTCGCGCGCGAACTCGGCCGCCGCAAGATCGCGTTCATCTTCACGCGTGAATCGTATTCGGGCGACCAGTTGAGCCCGCGCCTGAAGGAAGCGTTCGGCGGCCCGCTGATCGCGAACGAGCAGTTCACGCTCGACACCGCGCAGGCCGCGCTCGCGAACGGCAGCGCCGACGCGATCGCGTGGGGCAAGCTGTTCATCGCGAACCCGGACCTGCCGCGCCGCCTCGAAATCGGCGCGCCGCTCAACAAGCCGGTGCCGGAGACGTTCTACGCGGAAGGCGAAACGGGCTACACCGACTACCCGGCGCTGAGCGACGCGGCCTGACGGTAGACGACACACGCGGCGCACGGCAGTGCGCCGCGCCGTTCTCGTCACCCTGGGCACGCTGCTTCAGCGTGCCGTTTCCTCGCGAAACAACGCCAGACCGACGAGACTGGCCGACCCGCCGGCGAGCACGTACCAGGCCGGCGCATAGAAGCTGCCCGTCGCCCGCCACAGCGCGCTGACGATCAACTGCGCGAAACCGCCGAAAATCGTCACGCCCAGCGCATAGATCATCCCGAGCGACGTCGCACGGACTTCCGGTCGCAAGGCTTCGAGAATCATCACGAAACCCGCGGGGCTCGACAGCGTCATCAGGCCGATCAGCACGACCACGACCGCCAGCACGGTGACGACCGACGGCCACGTGCGCATCGCATGAAACGCCGGTAGCACCAGCGCCGTCGAGATCGCGCACACCGTTCGCAGCATCGGCTTGCGGCGACGCAAGCGGTCCGCGAACCGGCCCGCGAACGGCGAGCCGACCAGCATCACCGCGCCCGCCGTGCAACCGGACAGCAACGCGACGGAAGCCGGCATGCCGAGCGTCAGCGTCAGGAACGACGGCAGGAAAAACACGATCGTATACATCGTCGACGTGCCGCCGATCACGAGCAACGTGCCGGCCGCGACCTGCCGCCAGGGAATGCGACGGCTGACACGCGGCGCGCCGGCTGCCGGATGCGGCAGCGTGTCGTCGAGATGGCGTCTCAGATAAAACCCGACCGGCCCGATCAGCAGGCCGAGCACGAACGGTACACGCCAACCCCAGCCTTGCAGCGCATCGGACGGCAGCCAGCGGGACAACGTCAACGCGACGAGCGCGCCGGCGAGCGCCGCACCGCCCTGGCTGGCCATCTGCCAACTCACCAGTTCGCCGCTCCGGCGGGCGCCGCCCGACTCCATCAGCAACGTCGTCGCGGCCCCGACTTCGCCCCCTGCCGAAAAACCCTGCAGCAGTCGGCCGATCACGATCAGCAGCGGCGCCGCGATGCCGATCTGCGCGTAGGTCGGCGCGAATCCGATGATGCCGGTGCCGAGCGCCATCAGCGCAACGGTCAGCACCAGCGCGGGCTTGCGCCCGACGCGGTCCGCATACGCGCCGATCGCGACGCCGCCGAGCGGCCGTGCGACGAAACCGACGCCGAAGGTCGCGAGCGACAGCATCAACGCACCCGCATCGCTGGACGCCGGAAAGAACAGCCGACCGATCAGTACAGCAAAGAAGCTATATACGGTGAAGTCGAAGAATTCGAGTCCGTTGCCGAGTGCAGCCGCGGCGACGGTCCGCCGCATCGCGCGTCGCGCGTCGATGGTCTGCGCGGCAGCCGCGCGATTCAAGGTGCTCATCCGATGCCCTCGTTCAGAAGTTGTGATACATGCCGAGCGACATCGTCACGGGCGTCATGCCGGTGCGCGGCGTCGTGCCGCCGGGCTCGGTCGGCAACGGATTGCCGTTCAGCAGAACGGTCGACATCCCGTAATTGCGGATGAACCCCGTCCGCGCGTAGAGGCCGGTACGTTTGGACAACAGGTAGTCGTAGCCGAGCATGACGCCGAGCGCCGAATCCTTCGCCGGCCGGCCGGCGGCATCGCGCACGCCCGACGTATCGCGATAGACGATCGACGCGCGAACCGCATTCACGCCGAACGGCACGATCGTGCCGAGGGTGTACACGCGTGCGATCCCGTCGCCGGCAAGTTTCGGCGCATATTGATTGAACGACGCGGACAGCACGAGCCGCCCGGTGTCGTAGACGGCGCCAAGCCCGTACAGGTCGTTGCGTACCGTGCTCGCCCCGTTGACGCCCCACACCTGGTTGTAGCTCGCCGCCAGATAGGTCGTGCCGTTGTACCACTGCAGCAGCGCGCCCTGCGCGGACGCGGCCGGCGCGCGCCCCGCGACGTTGCTGGGCGCGTACATCAGCATCAGCGTCGTGGTGCCGGCCACGATCGGCGTCCGATAGGTGATCGCGTTGTCGACGCGCGCCGGCAGTTGTGTCGCGCCCGGTCCGAGGTCGCTGTTGTAGCCGACGCCGCGCGCCGTCTGCACGGCGGCCGCGCCAAGCCACGTGTACACCGAATTGGTGCCCACGGTGCCGAACACGTCGATGAACAGCGGCAGCCCCGTGCCGATCTGCTTGCCGAGCCGCAGCCGGCCATAGCGGTCGGACATCAGGCCGATCCACGACTGCCGGTTGAAGAACGACTGCGTATCCTGCTGCGCGCCGTTGTTCGCGAGAAAACCGCTTTCGAGATTGAATTCGGCGCGCCACCCGCCGCCGAGATTCTCGCGCCCGAAGAAGCCGAATTTCGACGTCCACTCGCCGCCGCTCTGGGTCTGCCACGTCGACCGTCCACCCACCGACTGGTAGTTGATCCCCATGTCGACCGAGCCGTACAGCGCCACACCCTCCTTCAATCCGCCGTTGAACTCCGGCACCGCCGCAAGCAGTACGTCCTGATACGGCACCGCGCAGGCACTTCCGGCGCCCAGCGCCAGGCACGCAGCGCCCCATGTCAGCCTCTTCTTCATTCGTTTTCCTTATTTTCAGAGAGAAAATTCCGAATTGCCGCGCTTGGCGGACGCGCTCGTCAGGCCGTGCCCAGGAAGCGTTCCACGATGCCGACGAAATAGGCGGCGCCCCAGCCGAGCGCGTCGTCATTGAAGTCGTAGCCCGGGTTGTGAACCGAGCAGCCGCCGTGCGAATCGAGTCCGTTGCCGAGCATCACGTAGCAACCCGGCACGCGTTCCGTCATCCACGAAAAATCCTCGCTGCCCATCACACCGTCGGCAAGCAGCGTGAGCCCACCGGCGCCGGCCAGCGCCGTGATCGTCTCGACCGCGAGATCCGCGGCGGCGGCATCGTTGACGACCACGCGCGAGATGGCTTGATAGTCGACCTGCGCAACGGTCCCGTAGGCCCGCGCCTGCGCGTCGGCGATCCGGCGAATCCGCGCCTCGACCTCGTCGCGCGTGGCCGCGTCGAGCGAGCGGACCGACAGTTGCAGCGTCGCGGTCTCCGGAATCACGTTCGGGGCCGTGCCGGCATGGAACGTACCGACGGTCACCACTGCCGCCTTGGCGGGATCGATGTTGCGGGCGACGATCGATTGCAGCGCGGTCACGATGTTCGCCGCCGCCACGATCGGATCGCTCGCGTGCTGCGGCATCGCGCCGTGCCCGCCCTTGCCCGTCACGGTGATCGTTACCGAATCGGACGACGCCATCATCGCGCCGTAGCGCAACGCGAAATGACCGACCGGTACGCCCGGCGCGTTGTGCAACGCATAGACGCGCTCGCACGGAAAGCGCTCGAACAGGCCCTCCTCGATCATTCGCCTCGCGCCGCCGAGTCCTTCCTCCGCGGGCTGAAAGATCACGTTCAGCGTGCCGTCGAAGCGCCCCTGTGCGGCCAGATGGTGGGCGGCCGCCAGCAGGATCGCGGTATGGCCGTCGTGACCGCAGGCGTGCATCGTCCCGGCAACCGTGCTCGCATGGGGCAGGCCCGTTTCTTCCCGGATCGGCAACGCGTCCATGTCGGCGCGCAAGCCGAGCGTGCGCGACGACGTACCGCGCCGCAACCGGCCGACCACGCCGGTGCCACCGATGCCGGTCGTCACGTCGTAGCCCCACTCCGCCAATTGGGCGGCGACGATCCGCGCGGTGCGTGTTTCGGCAAACCCGAGTTCCGGGTGGGCGTGGATGTCGCGTCGAATCGCGACGAAACGGGGGGCGGCTTCACGGATCGCCGCGAGCGTCGGGGCAAGGTCCTGCGTCATGTCTGGCTCCATTGGATCGGCTGCATCGCAACCGTTGCAGGCCAGTATGGAGAGACGCATCGGGTCAAAAAACACATCAATTTTGATACGGATAAGATTTGGTTATATCCTCCGCATCATGAAAACCCACCAATTGCGCACGCTGGTCGCGGTGGCCACGGCGGGCAGCATCAAGGCTGCCGCGAAAACGCTGCACGTCAGCCAGCCGGCCGTCAGCAAGGCGATTCAGGAACTGGAAGGCGAATTCGGCGTGGCGCTTCTCGAACGCAAGCCGTGGGGTGTCGTGCCGACGCCGGAAGGCGACGTATTGCTCGGCCGCGCGCATGCGGTCGTTCGGGAGCTCGAGCGGGCGCGCGACGACATCGCGCATCTGAAAGGGCTGCGCGAAGGCAGGCTGGTGCTCGGCTTCACGCCGATCGTCGCGGTTACGGGGTTCGCGCACGCCTATGCCGAATTTCGGCGCCACTGGCCGCATGTCGAGTGCGAACTGCGCGAACTGTCGTTCAACCAGTTGACCGAGCAATTGCACAGCCGGACCCTCGATCTGGCGTTCGCGGCCATCACCGGCGAGGTCGCCGAGTCCGCCGACGTGAAGCCGATCCGCACCTTCGACACCGCGTTCGTCACCCGCGAGAACGGGCGTTTCGCCGGTGCGACATCGCTGGACGCGCTACGCGATGCCGAGTGGGTCCACACCGATCCGAGCGACAATTTTCCGGCGCACATTCGCGACCTCCATGCGCACGCCGGCCTGCCGGCGCCGCGCTGCATCACGCGCTGCACGTCGTATGCGCTGTTCTACAGCCTGCTGCTCACGACGGATGCGATCTTCTCGTGGACCCGGCATTCGCTGTCGGAAACCGTGTTCGGCCAGGCGCTCACGCCGCTCCCGCTGCCGCTGTCGCCGCCACCGCTGCAGCTCTACCGGCTCACGCCGCCCGGCCTGCAACTGACGCGCCCCGCGACGGATTTCCTCGCGTACATCGAAGCCGCGTTCGCGTCGCGTTCGTTCGGGAGCGGCACGCGGCGCTGACTACGCCGGAATCGGTCCGCACCGCGCATCAGGCCACCACAGCGCGTCGCATGAACACGCGCCGCGTTTCGTCGAGACCGAGCGCGACGTGGTGCGCGCGGATTGCGCGCAGCGCGTCGTCGAGTGCCGTATCGTCGATGATCCGGAAACCGAGGCGCGCGTAGTACGGTGCATTCCACGGCGCGTCACGGAACGTCGACAGCACCACCTGCTCGACGTGCTCCCGCGCCGCGCGCGCGATCACCTGTTCGATGAGACGCGCGCCGATCCGCTGCCCTGCGTGCGACGGCGCGACATCCAGTTCCTCCAGATACAGCCGCTGCGCATCGAGCAGCCGGTAGAACGCGAACCCGACGCACGTGCCTTGCGGATCGACCGCCACATAGGCGCGACCGTCGTCGATCCGCACGAGCACGGCGGCCGCATCGGTCGGCTCGCCGTCGGCGATGTCGGCCATGCCGATCTCGCGAAAACGCTGCGCGGCGGCGACTTCCACGGCGGCCATCGCGGCCGCGTCTTCCCGCGTGGCGGGGCGAATCAGGATCGGTGCAGGCATGACGGCAATTCAGGGCGGCAGTCGGGAACGGCGGTCACTATAATCGAAACCTCAGACGTTTCGAACGATCGGGTGAGTCGCTACGGCGGCCCGCCGCGCCCCTTGCCTCGGGAATCGACATGAAAAACCGGCTGCTGGCTGCCCTGCTCTGCCTGTCCGCCACGGTCGCGCATGCGGCGGGCGTCAAGTTTCTTCGGATTCCTGCCGACGCGGCCGGCCCCGAGTTGCGCGCGATGGTCTGGACGCCATGCGCGGACGCCACGCAATCGCTCACGGTCGGCCCTTACACACTGAAAGGACGTCGAGACTGTCCAACCGCCGGCGACAAGCTGCCGCTCGTCGTGATCTCGCACGGCCATGGCGGCTCGTTCCTCGGCCACCACGATCTGGCCGAAACGCTCGCCGATGCGGGGTACGTCGTCGCGGCGATCAACCATCCGGGCGACACGTTCTCCGACATGAGCCGCGCGGCCGATCTGCAGGAATTCGTCGAGCGCCCGGCCGACATCAAGCGCCTGGTCGACTACATGCTCGGTCACGCGCCGGATGCCGCGCACATCGACCCGGCACGCATCGGCTTCTTCGGCTTTTCGCGCGGCGGCTATACGGGCCTCGTGCTGGCCGGCGGCAATCCGGATTTCGCGCACGCGCCGGTCGCCTGCCCCGACCCGGCCTGGCCGATCTGCAAGCAAATCCGGGCCGGCGACCTGCCGAAGGCGCCGCTGACGCACGACCCGCGCATCAAGGCCTACGTGCTGGCCGATCCACTCGACGAATTCCCGACCGCCGACACGCTGAAGAACGTCCGCGCGCCGATCCAGCTCTGGGCATCTGCGGAAGGCGGCGACGGCGTGACGCCGGATACGGCGCCCGCGCTGGCCGCGCTGCTGCCGCAACGGCCCGAATTCCACGTCGTGCCGAATTCGGCGCATTTCGCGTTTCTCGCGCCGTGTCCCGAGCAGCTGGCCCACCACGCACCCGACATCTGCACGGACGCCAAGGGATTCGATCGCACCGCGTTCCATGCATCGCTCGACGCGAAAGCACTCGCGTTCTTCAACGCGAATCTTCGCTGACTAACAGCGAAACGCCTTGCGCCAGACGCCCTGCTCCGGCGTGTGAGCGTTGCATTCGATCAGCACGCGCACCAGCGCCCAGTCGTCGTCATCGCAGAAATCGAGCAGCATCGCGCCGTACGGGCCGGGCTGCTCGCGCAAGCGCTCGGCCAGCCGCGCCTGAATGCCCGGCACGCGGCCATCGCCGTGTGCGACCACCGACGGATTCGCACCCATTCCCGTGCCGCTGCAGAAATTGAGCGCCCAGCGGCCGCTGTCCGGCAGCGGCAGATGCGTCAGCAACGCGTCGATTGCGCGCCACTTCCATGCGATCGACGCGGCCACCGGCACGCGGTATTCATCCTGAATGACGAACGCGCCGTCCGGATGGTCGATCGTGAACGTCGCGTTGTCGGGCCACGCGGTCAGGTCGATGCCGAGCGGCCGGCCGCTGCGAAAGCGCCGCAACAGCACGACCGTGCCGCGCACGTCGCCGAGCGTCGGCAGCGTGCCGCCGGCATGCCAGCGCAGTCGTAGATGCCGCGCGCGATGCGCGTCGAACGTCGCATCGAAACCGCGCGTGCAGGCATGCGCCGGCCACTCGTCCTTCACCGACATCACGATGCATTCGCGCGGATGCGCATCGAGAAACCGCGTACACGTTGCCAGCACGTCGTCGAACGTCATGCCGAGCGCGATGCCGCCGTGATGGATGTCGAACCCGTCGCGCACGTGCCGGCAGCGGATGTCGAGCAGCCGCACGCCATGCGCGAGCTGCGCGTCGAGCGGCGCACGCTGCGTGCGCACCAGCGAATCGTCGACCGTATACGCACAGGTGTCATGGCTGCCCGGTAGGGTCAGCGTATGCAGCGGCCGCGCGTCGTCGAGCGCCGACATCCAGTCGGCAGGCGGCATGCACGTATCGTGGCGCGAAGGGATCATGAATCGATGAATGACAAGGAAAGAAAACCGTGGGTGACGGCGTCGGATGTCGCGGCGCGGGCCGGCGTCTCGCGTTCCGCAGTGTCGCGCGCGTTCTCGCCGACGGCAAGCATCGCGCCGCAAACGCGCGAGCGCGTGATGGTCGCCGCGCGGGCGCTGGGGTACCAGGTCAACCTGATCGCGCGCGACATGATCACGCAGCGCAGCAGCATGATCGGCGTCGTGACGGCCGGATTCGAGAACCCGTTCCGCGCGCGGCTGCTGTCGGACCTGATGGCCGCGCTCGGGCAGCGCGCGCTCACGCCGCTCGTGACCAATGCGGAAGATCCGCGCCAGGTCCGGCAATCGCTCGAACAACTGCTCAGCTACCGGATCGCGGGCCTCGTGATGACGTCCGCGTCGCCGCCGCTGTCGGTCGCGCAGCAATATCTCGAACACCGGATTCCGGTCGTGATGATCAACCGCGAAGCGAACCTGCCGGGCGCCGATGTGGTCGTCAGCGACAACGCGGCGGGCGCCACCCACGCCGCGCAGCGGCTGGTGCGGGCCGGCGCGCGCCGGCTTGCGTTCGTCGGCCCGCGTGGCGCGAGCTACAGCGCGCGGTCGCGCGCCACGGCGTTCGAGCAGGCGATCGGGCAACGCGACGCATTCGACGCGACGCTCGCGCAGATGATCGACACACCGTCCGACACGCATGCCAGCGGAATCGATGCAGCACGGCAACTGTTCGCGGCGCGCGAGCGGCCCGACGGTGTGTTCTGCTCGTCCGACCTGCTCGCGCTCGGCGTGATCGACGTCGCGCGTGGCGAATTCGGCTTGCGCGTGCCGGACGACCTGCGCGTGATCGGCTTCGACGATATCCCCGCCGCCGAATACGATGCGTATCGGCTCACGACGCTGCGACAGGACACGCGCGGCCTCGCGCATGCGGCGATCGACCTGCTCGCCGACCGGATGCAGACGTTCGACGGCCCGTCGCGTACGCGCGTCGTGCAGGTCACGCAGGTGGTGCGGGACAGTTGCGCGTGACGACGCAGGATCGGGCGCGGCGACGCCGCGCGTCACTTCAGCCCGCCCGCGAAGCCGCGCAACAGGTAGCGCTGCACATAGCCGGCCACGGCCAGCGTCGGCAGCGACGCCATCAGCCCGGCGCTCATCAAGTCGCCCCAGTCGATGCCGTTCTCCGTCACGTAGCCGGCAATCGCGAGCGGCAGCGTGAAGCGGCTCGGCGTCGACACGAACAGCAGCGCGATCAGGAATTCGTTCCATGCGGCGATGAACACGAAGATCGCGGTCGCGATCAGCCCCGGCGCGCACAGCGGCAGCACGATCTGCACGAGCCGCCGCGCGAGCCCCGCGCCGTCGATGCACGCCGCTTCCTCATATTCGATCGGCACGTCGCGCACGAACGCCAGCAGCATCCAGATCGCCATCGGCAATGCGTAGATCTGATACGCGAGCATCAGGCCGAGCGTCGAATCGAGCAGGTGCAGCCGCTTCGCGAGCGCGAACAGCGGCACCGCGATCGTGATCGGCGGCATCAGCTTCAGCGCCAGCACGAGCACCAGGAACAGCAGGTCGAGCCGCGCCGGAAACCGCAGCCGCACGAGCGCGTACGCGGCCGGGAACGCGAGCGCCAGCGCGAGCAGCGTCGTGCCGAAGCCGACCAGCAGCGAATTGAACAGCGGCGCGCCGATCCCGTTCGCCCACACCGACGCGAAATGCTCGAAGGTCGGCGCGGCCGGCCAGATCCGCAACGGATGATCGAGGCGTTCTAGCGTCGGCATGAAGGCCGCGCCGACCATCCACAGGCACGGCAGCAGCAACAGTGCGAGCGCGACGATGCGCAGCGCCCACGGCATCGCGTGACTAAACGCGACGCCCGTGCGGATGCGCGGGATACCTGCCGATCGCGCCGTCATGCGCGCCGCTTGCGAACCGTCTGCCATACGTACCCCGAGACCAGCAGCGCGGACGCCGCGAGCATCAGCACCGACGCGGCACTCGCCGGCCCGACATTGAAGAAGCGGAAGCCCGTGTCGTAGATATAGGTCGACAACGTCTGCGTCGCGTTGCCGGGGCCGCCGCCCGTCAGCGCATAGACCTTGTCGAACAGCTTGAACGTGTCGATCGAGCGCAGCAGCAGCGCGAGGCCGATCTGCGGCGCCGCGAGCGGCAGCGTGATGTCGCGCAGGCACTGCCACTCGCTCGCGCCGTCGGTGCGCGCGGCTTCGTACAATTCCTGCGGGATCGATTGCAGCCCGGCCAGCACGATCAGGAACGCCATCGGCGTCCACTGCCACACGTCGACGAGCGCGAGCGACCACAACGCGAGATGCGGGTCGGACAGCCAGCGCACGCCTTCGATGCCGAACGCCGCGAGCAGCGCGTTCAGGAAGCCGTCGAAGTTCAGCCAGTTGCGCCAGATCGCCGAGCACACGAGCGTGGACAGCATCATCGGCAGGATCGCGAGCGGCAGCGCGATGCGGCGACCCGGAAACGCGCGCACGAACAGCAGCGCGAGCCCGAAGCCGAGCGCGACTTCGGCGAGAGACGCGACGATCGTGAAGCGCAGCGTGTTGCCGAAGCCGGCCGCGAACGCGTCGTCGCCGAGCACCGCGCGATAGTTCGCGAGCCCCGCGAACGCGCGGCGGCCGGCCGAGTAATCGACCCGGCAGAACGAGTCGATCAGCACCTGCGCGACCGGATACAGCGCGAGCGCGGCGAGCACCAGCAGCGCGGGCCCGAGCAGCGCGACGAACGGCAGGCTGCGGCCGAACGCTTTCATGCGCGGCCTCCGGCCGATGGATCGACGTGCGCGATCACTTGCCGGCCGCGGCCGTCGCCTGCGCGATCTTCTGCTGCGCCTGGCGCAGCGCGGCGTCGGGCGCGGCCTGCCCCGTCAGCGCGAGTTGAAGCTGATCGCCGAGAATGCTCTCGACCTGCTGCCAGTCCGTCACGCGCGGCCGCGCACGGCCGGCCTCGAGCGCCTTCAGTTGATCGGGATACCAGCGATACTGGCGCACCAGCGCCGGATCGTTGAACACGCTGCGGCGGGTCGGCGGAATGCCGATGCCGGCGAGGCGCGTCTGCGTATCGCGTGCGGTCAGGTAAGCGAGGAAGTCCTGCGCGAGCTTCGCGTGCGGCGCGTCCTTCGGAATGCCCATCTGCCAGATGCCGAGCATCGGCGCCGGGCCCGCGGTCTGTCCCGGCGGCGGCTGCAGCGCGATCTGCCCGACCACGCGCGACTGCTTCGCGTCATCGAGCGCCGGCACCCAGGCGGGCCACACCTCGATCGACTGCGCCGCCGTGCCGCGTTGCAGCGCGTCGCGCACTTCGGCCGCGCCGTATACGTCGACGTCCTTCGGCGCGAACGCCTTCAGCGCAAGGAACGTCTTCAGCGCGGCCTGCGCTTCGCGCGAATCGATCGTCACGTTGCCGGCACGGTCGAACACGTCGCCGCCGTATGCCCACAGGATCGGCAGGAAGCCCGTGACGACCGGGTTGCCCTTCGTGCCGCGGAACACGACGCCCGACACGCTCTTGTCCGCACCGCCGACGGTCTGCGCGATCTTCAGCACATCGTCCCAGTTGCGCGGCGGTTGCAGCTTGTACTTCGCGAGCAGGTCCTTGCGGTACGCGAACATCTCGACGTTGCCGACGATCGGCAGCGCGTACAGCGCGCCGGCCGCGTTACGGCCGAGCGCCACCGCCGACGGCACGAGATCGGCATCGGCCAGCGACGCGGGCAGCGGTTTCAGCCAGCCGTTGCCGATGAATTCCGGCGCCCACGTGTCGTCCATCATCACGAGGTCGTACGCGCCGGTGCCTTCGCGCATCGACAGCTTCAGCTTCTGGTACAGGTTCGCGTTCGGCAGCTTGAGCAGCTCGATCTCGGTGCCCGGATGCAGCTTGTTGAAGCCGGCGACGGCGTCGGCCAGCCCCTTGCCGTAGATGTCGTCGCGGCCGGCGATGACGAGGTCCGCCGCGAAAGCGTGCGTGGCGGCAACGGATAGCGCAACGGCGGCGGACAGCGCGCGCAGGCGGCTCAGCAAGGTCATGTGGTCTCTCTCGATCGGCGGTGGAGCGGAACATTCGTGCGTTGCACACGTGTGCAACGCCGGCGACACGTCGGGTCGCATGAAGCGTCGCCATTGTTCACGCAGATCGTGAAGGTATTGTGGCAAGCCGCAAGCCGGGCAACTCGACGCACGGATTCCGTCAATCCGGGTCCATTCAGTCAAGCATACGGGCGGTTTTTTTCAAGCATCGCTTTCCAGCAATCGACCGGCGCCGAGCCATGGGCGCGAGGGCCGCGCGGCGGCACGCGACCGACGTGCCGCCCCTGCCCGCGGTCCGAGTCAAAAGTTCACACGAATCCCCGCCATCACCGCCAGTTGCCGGCTCGAATTGCTGTTCGCGAGCACCGGAATCTGCGCATAGTTCGCCGCGTTGCCGTCCGCATCGGTGCCGAGCCCCGTGCCGCTCGCGACCTGGCCGATCGCGACCGCATACAGCGCGGTGCGCTTCGACAGACTGTAGTTCGCGCCGACGTTCACCTGGTGGAAGCGCGTCGTGCCGCGTCCGTCCGTATGCGCGGCGTTGAAGATGTACGCAACGCCGCCTTGCAGCGCCGGTGTGAACATGTACGTGACGTTCAGCTCGCCGATGTCGAACGTGAACGCCTGCGTGCGCGGCTGCGCGGCGGTCGAGAAATAGCGGCTGTCGCCGAGCCGCGTGTGCGTGTAGGTCAGCGCGACCGTCGCCGCGCCGAGCGTGACCGACCCGCCCGCGCCGAACGCGCGCATCGAGCCGGCATCCTGCAGCAGGCAGTACATCGCGCCCGGGTTGCTGCACGCGAAATCGCCGATATAGCTGCTCGCGCCGCCGAGCGCCGCGTCGAGCGGCTGGTGCAGGTCGAGGTAGCCGACCGAGAAGGCCACCGGCGCGCGCGTGTACGTCGCGGCCACCGCATAGCCGCGCTTCGCGGAAAAATCGCCGGCCTGCCCGCCGAAGCTGAACGTGCCGCCGAACGTGAGCCCGTTGAAATCGGCGCTGGTGAACTTCACCGCGTTGTTGAAATTGAACGCGGCATTCAGGTTGTCGACGTCGCCGAGATGCGAGCCGTACGGCGTCGACCAGTTGTTGCTCGACACGTATGCACCGAGCATGTCGGTGTACGAGTCGTACTGGCGGCCGAGGCCGAGCGTGCCGATCCCCTCCTGGCGCAGCCCGACCCACGCTTGCCGGCTGAATGCGGTGCCGCCTTGCAGCGCCTGCCCGTTCGCGGACAGGAACTGCTGCTCGAGCGTGAACACCGCATCGAGGCCGCCGCCGAGCGGCTCGGCGCCCTGGAAGCCGAAGCGGGACGGCACCAGGTTGCCGCCGCCCATCTGCCACGCATGGCCGCCGCCCGTGCTGCCGTCTGCGCGCGTGAACTGCTGGTTCGTCGAATAGATGATGCCGGTATCCACGGTACCGTACAGCGTCACGCTCCCCGAAGTCTGCGCATGTGCGTGCAGGCAGCCCAGCATGGCCGCGGCTGCGGTCAGTCGTCGTCCGTTCTTCATGTCCCGCCCCTCTGTGATCATCGATTCGCAGTGCAAACCGAATGTGTTGTCGATATGGGTGACAGGACTTTATCCAGCGAAAATTCCGGACCTCTATCGCAAATCGGCAAACGGTGAGGGGTGCGGCCCGCGACGGTTCCCGGCGGCGCCGTCGCAATGTGGATGCGTCATTCGGGACGCGTCGTCTGGGAAGGCAGTTCGCCGAACAGGTCGCGATACTCGCGCGCGAAATAGCCGAGATGCGTGAAGCCCCAGCTCGCGGCGGCTTCGCCGACACCGAGTTGCTGCGCCGACGTCGTGCGCAGCAGGCGCCGCACCGCGTTCAGCCGGATCGTGCGCAGGTAGCCGACCGGCGTGACGTCGGCCACGCGTTGAAAGCTCGTTTGCAGCGTGCGGCGGCTGCAGCGCAGCGCGCGGCACAGTTCGAGCACGGTGACGGGTTCTTCGGGACGGTCGCGCAGATGCTTCTCGCAGCGGCTCACGATATCGCTGTAGGTCGCGTGCGTGATGTCGCGGCGCTCGACGCCGATCCCCTGTTCGAGCGCATCGAGGAACATGCCGAGCATCGCGTCGCGAAACATCTTGCGGGTCGCCGCGTATTCGAGGCAGCCCGGGTTGCGCTGGGCATCATCGATCAGGGCCGACAGCCGCACGCCGAGCGCGACGCCCTGCGCGTCGGACAGCCGCGTCACGTGCCGCAGCCTGCGCGCGCCGGCCGCGCCGAATTCGGCCTCGCACAGCTCGTCGACCATGTCGGACGACGCGCTGATCCCGACGAGCCCCATCCCTTCCGGCGTGTGGAATTCGAAATCCTCGCCGGCGCGCAGCGCGAGCAGCGCATAGCCGTCGACCGGCTGGCCCTGGAACGTGCCCGCGAGGGGCACGGACAACGGTACCGCGAGCGACGTGCGCCCGGCCGGCGCGAGCCCGGTTTGCGCGACACGCCGGTTGGTCGTCTCGCGGAAGAAGTGGAAATCGTCGTACAGCACCTGCGTGACGGTGCCCTTGAAGCGGCCCGGCGTCATCTGGCGGTACACCTGATGCCAGCCCGCGATCGCGAGCCCGTGATCGTGCACGTCTTCGTGTGAGCGTGACTGGAACAGCATCGGCATCTCCGGTAAAACCCTGATTCCTGGATGCGCCCGCCGGGTTCGCGCGGCACGCATCGCCACAGCTTACCCTCGCAAAATCCCGCGTAGTGCGGTTTCGAACGCAAGACAGGCCGCCGACAGCGCCGCGGCCTGCTCGTCGATCAGCCGGACATAGCGGCGAAACGACGGCATCCGGTTGACGACCTCGCTGCCGCCGAACGGCACGATCGCGAGCGTCCAGCGGCCGTCGCGTGCGTCGCCGTCGTGCGCGTCGATCACGCAGTCGGTCAGGTGCAGCGGCCGCAGCGCGTCGGCCAGCGCCGGGTCGGCAAGCAGCGCGGCCAGCGTGTCGATGAACGCGGAATCGCATCCGGGCGCGAGCGCCGCAGCGATGCCGGTACGGCGCAGCCAGCCGGTCTGCCGCACGCGCGCACTGCCCTGCGCGGCCGGACCGTTCGCGGCCACCGTCACCTTCACGCTGACCGTATGCATCAGGAACTGACGCTCGACGCGCTCGTCGACGCGCACGCGCACGCCGTTCGGTAACCGCGCCGTGGCGCCGCCAACGCCGCCAGCACCGTCGTCATCGCGCACGGCCCGCAGGTCGGCGAGCACGCGCGCGGCGATCGCGCCGGGCCGATGGCCGGGCGGCGGCGCAGCGGGCGCCGCGCGCCAGCGGGCGAGCGCGGCCTTCACGATGCGACGTGCTCGTTGCGCAGCACGTCCTCGACCGGCACCGGCCTGAACGGATGCCGGCGCTGCACGACCAGCGTCCAGAACAGCGCGTACAGCGCGGTGAGCCCGAGCATCGCGCCGAACGGCACGTAGATGTCGCGCGGGTTCATGCCGGGCGGCGTGATGTACCAGATCGCGAGCACGATGCCGACGCTCGACACGATCTGCGGCAGCGGGAACAGCGGCGAACGATACGGCCGCGGCAGGTCCGGGCGGCGGATGCGCAGCATCACGACCGACGCGGTGACGAGCAGGTACGCGGTGCCCCACGCGCAGGTCGCGGCGAGCACGAGGTGCAGGATGCTGTCGAGATTGCCGTTGATCAGCCACGCATGGAAGATCGGCACGATCGCCGACGCGACGATGCCGACCACCGGCGTCTTGAAACGCGGATGCAGGTACGCGAAGCAGCGCGGCAGCGCGCCGTCGATCGCCATCCCGTACAGGATGCGCGGCAGCCCGGCCATCAGCGTGTTGATCGTCGCGGCGCCCGCGCACAGGAACGCGATGCCGAACCAGATCCGCCCGAACGGCCCGAGCACCTGCAGCGCGAACGCGGGAATCGCGCCCGGCGTGTCGAGCAGGTGCGTGAGGCCGTCGGGGCTCACCGGCACGTTCGCGACCTGGCGGCGGATCGCCGCGCCGTACAGGAACATGCAGATCGCGACGCCGACGAGGCCGAGCGCCATCGCGCGCGGGATCGTGCGGCCCGGCGCCTTCATTTCCGGGGCGAGCGGCGTGACGAACTCGCAGCCGACGAACATGAACATCGCCATCCCGACCAGCGACAGCACGGCCGGCACCGACGTGCCGACTTCCGACCCGCCGAACCAGCCGTCGAGATGCACGGCCGGCGCGGCCGCGAGCCCGAGGATGCCGAAGATCATCAGCGACAGCCACATGCCGGCCGTCAGCACGATCTCGAGCTTGCTGAACACCTTGATGCCGATGATGTTGGTGATCGCGAACGTGACCACGAGGCCGACGCCGACCAGCCACGAACTGTTGTGCTTCTCGAACGCGGCGTTCAGCGATTCGAAGTTCACGAGCGCCATGATGCCGCTCAGGATCGTCTCCGCGGTGCCGGCGAACACGTGCACGAGGAAATAGGCGGAAATCGTGCCGGTGATCGCCCAGAAGCGGCCAAGCCCGCATGACAGGTAATCGTAAACCGAGCCAGCGGTCGGCAGCATCGCGGCGGCTTCGGAAAACGTGGTGGCCTGCGCCTGCATCATCACGAACGCGATGATCATCGCAACCGCGAACGCCCAGCCGCCCATCCCGAAGCCCGACGTCGCGGTGAGGATCACCGGGCTCGCCATGATGAGGCCGACGGCGCTCGCCAGCGCGGTCGGAAAACCGACCGCGCCCGCCTTCAAGGCGGTGCCGCCGCCCGCTTCAGCCGGCGAGCCGGCGGGCGTATCGCCCGCGGCGCCGGTCATTCCCGACCATCCCGACATCGTTGTCTCCTTCGTAGGTTGGCCCGAACCGGCGCTTCGTCAGCGGCCGGGGCCAGATGCTATGCGGTCGGCCCCGGGCGGTGCTTCAGCGCTTCGATGCCCGGGTCCCCTGTCGATCACGGCGTGATCCGATGTCGAAAAAATACGCAGGCAAAATAATCCGGTCATAGCGCAAATCGGCAAATCCGCGACGGCGTTTACCCGCCGTCGCGGCTTTGCCGTCATGCGAACGGGACGGCCTCGAAGCCGGCCGCGAGCGCGTCGACGATCCGGTCGAGCTGCTCGCGCTGGATCACGAGCGGCGGCGACAGGATGATCTTCGTGCCGACCGGGCGCACCAGCACGCCGTTCTCGCGGGCGACTTCCGCGACCGCGTTCGCATAGCCCGACAGCGGATCGATCGGCTCGCGCGTGTCCTTGTTCGCGACGAGGTCGAGCGCGAGCATCAGCCCCTTGCCGCGCACCTCGCCGACCGCCGCGAAGCGTTCCGCGAACGGCTGCAGCGCTTCGAGCAGATACGCGCCCTGCTTCGCCGCATTCGCCGGCAGGTCCTCCTTCACGACGATGTCGAGGCTCGCGATCGCGGCCGCGCATGCGACCGGATGGCCGGCGTACGTGTAGCCGTGCATGATCGCGCCGCCGAAATCGGCATTCGCGGCGAACGCGTCCTCGATCCGCGCGTTCACGACCGTCGCGCCGAGCGGCACGTAGCCCGACGAAATCCCCTTCGCGAGACACATGATGTCAGGGCGCACGCCCCAGCCGCGGCTGCCGAACAGACTGCCGCTGCGGCCGAAGCCCGTCACGACTTCGTCGGCGATCAGCAGCACGCCGTAGCGGTCGCACACTTCCCGCACCAGCGGCCAGTAGTTGGCCGGCGGCACGATCACGCCGCCCGCGCCCTGGATCGGCTCCGCGATGAACGCGGCGACCGTATCGGGGCTCTGGAACTGGATCTCGCGCTCGAGCATTTCCGCGCAGATCCGACCGAGTTCCTCCGGGTCCTGCGTGAACGGGTTGCGGTACAGCCACGGCGTCTCGACGTGGAAGCAGCCGGGCAGGTTCGGCTCGTAGTTGCGGCGGAACATCGTATTGCCGTTCACCGACGCGCCGCCGAAGTGCGTGCCGTGATACCCCTGCTTCAGCGAGATGAACTTCGTGCGGTCGGCCTGGCCGCGCACTTTCCAGTACTGGCGCGCGATCTTCAGCGCGGTCTCGATCGAGTCCGACCCGCCCGAGCTGTACAGCACGCGGCGCATCCCTTCCGGCTCCAGCATGTCGATCACCTTCTTCGACAGCTCCTCGGCGCGCGGATGCGAAATGCCGTCGAACAGCTGGAAGTATTCGAGTTCGTCGAGCTGACGCACGATCGCGTCCTTCACTTCCCGGCGGTTGTGGCCGACGTTCACGTTCCACAGGCCCGCGACGCCGTCGACGAGCTTGCGCCCCTGTTCGTCGAACACGTAGCAGCCGTCGCCGCGCACGATGCGGATCGGCTTGCGCTGTTTCATTTCGTTCGGGTGCAGCATCGGGTGCCAGAACTTCGCTTCGTTGTAGCTCATTGCAATCTCCACTGTCGGATCGGTTTTTGCGGTTTTTGGATGGGCCCGCGCGTCAGTGCGCGATGCAGACGGATTTGGTTTCGGTGAAGCCTTCGATCGCGTACTGGCCGAATTCGCGGCCGATGCCCGATTGCTTGTAGCCGCCGAACGGCATCGACGGATCGAGCGGGATATGGCAGTTCACCCACACGGTGCCGGCCTCGATCTGCGGCACGAGGTTCATCACGCGTGTCAGGTCGTTGCTCCAGATGCTCGCGGCAAGGCCGTACGGCGACGCGTTCGCGAGGCGCACCGCGTCGGCCGCGTCGTCGAACGGCACGACGACGATCACCGGGCCGAACACCTCGTCGTGGACGATCGCGCTGTCCGGATGCGGATCGGCGATCACGGCCGGCTTCACGTAATAGCCGGGCAGATCGTCGGCCGGCGAGCCGCCCGCGAGGAACGTGAGGCCCGCACGGCGCGCGCCTTCGATGTGCTGGACCACCTTGTCGCGATGCTGCGCGGACACGAGCGGGTTGATCTGCGCGGTGGTGTCGAGGCCCGCACCGAGCTTCATCGACTGCGCGACGCCCGCGAGGCCGTCCGCGAGTTGCGCGAACTTGCTGCGATGCACATAGATGCGCGACGCCGCCGCGCACACCTGCCCCTGGTTGAAGAACGCGCCGGCGGCGACGCCGTCGAGCGCCTGCGCGACGTCGACGTCGTCGAGCATCACGATCGGGTTCTTGCCGCCGAGTTCGAGCGAGAAGCGCGTCATGTTCTGCACGGCCGCCGCGCCGACCAGCTTGCCGGTCGCGGTCGAGCCGGTGAACGAGATCTTCGCGATCGACGGGTGGCTCGCGAGCGCCGCGCCGCAGACGCGCCCGCCCGTGACGACGTTGAACACGCCGGGCGGCACGCCGGCTTCGCGTGCCAGCTCGGCGAGGCGCAACGCGGTGAGCGGCGTTTCCGGCGACGGCTTCAGCACGATCGTGCAGCCGGCCGCGAGCGCGGGAATCAGCTTCCACACCGCGATCATCAGCGGGAAATTCCACGGCACGATCGCGGCGACCACGCCGACGGGCTCCTTGCGCGTATAGGCCGTATAACGCGCGCCCGGCGGGAACGGGATCGACACGTCGAGCGTCTGGCCGGTGATCTTGGTCGCCCAGCCGGCCATGTAGCGCACGTATTCGACGCTCGCGCCGACTTCGACCGCGCGCGACACGTGAATCGACTTGCCCTGGTTCAGCGTTTCGAGCTGCGCGAGCGTTTCGGCGTCGGCTTCGATCAGGTCGGCGAGTTTCAGCAGGATGCGTTCGCGGTCAGCCGGACGCAGCCCGCTCCAGACGCGCGTGTCGAACGCGTGTTTCGCGCTGGCGACCGCGCGGTCGACGTCGTGCGCATCGGCATCGGCGACGGTCGCGAGCCGCTCGCCCGTGGCGGGGTCGTACACATCGACGCGCGCTGCCGCGTGCGCCGTCTGCATGGCGCCGTCGATGAAGAGGCCGAAATCGCGCGCAACGAAGGTGCGCACGGTGTCGCTGACGGCGACGAAGTTCGTGTTGCTCATGGGCGTCTCGTTGATTGTCGTGGCTGGACCGCGTGCCGCCGAGGCACGCGGGCGTCGGACCACTGTATCGACGAGGAATCGCGCCCGGTGAGCGCAAATTGGCAGCGCGTGGGGAATCAGAGGCGGGTGAGCCGGACGCGCGCAAGCGTGGCGTCGCGACGGACGAACGCCGCGTTATCGTCCGACGAATGACGCGATGTGATTGCGGACAGGGAAAAACTTACAGGAACAGCGCGCCGACCAGCTCCGTGCGGTTCGACACGCCGAGCTTGCGGTACATGCGCATCAGGTGCGTCTTGATCGTCGGTGGCCCGAGCGCGAGGTCGCGCGCGATCTCCTTGTTCGAGCGGCCGTCGCGCACGAGCCGCGCGATCTGCTCCTCGCGGTAGGTCAGCCGTTCCTCGCAACCGATCCGGTGGATGCCGCGCCGCGCGCGCAACAGCGGGCTCAGCGCCGCTTCGGCGACCGGCTGCAGCCGCGCGAGCGCGTCGATCTCGCCGGGGGCGAACCGTCCCGCGGTGCCGTTGCCGTTCGCGTCGCCGATGCCGAAGCGCAGCAGCGAGAACGCGCCGACCGTGCGACCCGCGTCGCGCAGCCAGATTTCGACGACATCGGCCACGTCGTGTCGCCGCAGAAAACGGGTCCAGTACGCGGACGCCGCGCGTCGTTCGTCAGGCAGTTGCGACGCGAGCGTGACGACCGCGCGGTCGCCCGCCGCGCAGCGCGACGGATGCAGCGGATCGAGCATCCGGTAGCGGGCGACGTAGGTGCGGTGCATCGATTCCGGCATCCCGAACAGCTCGAAATCGGCCGGCTCGCCACTCTGATCGAGCCGGTAGAACACGATCGCGGACGGGCTCGCGAACGCGTCGAACGCATCCACGCACGCGTGCAGCGCGCGCTGCCAGTCGGCGGGAGCGTGGTCGGCGGGAACGGACAAGGTCGGCATGGGAAATCGGCTGGCGGATGGACGCATCGAATCTCGAAGTCCGGGCCAGCCTACCGGCGCCGAAAAGCGCCGGTGAGCACGAATCGGCAAATCGTCCCGGGCCGGCCAGGGTGGCCGGTTCAGGCGGGACGATGCCGGCGCGCGGCGGTGCGCGCGCCTCGTTTCAGCGGGCGTTCGCGGCGAACGTGTCGCAGGCGCTCACCTCGCCCGACTCCATCCCGCGCCGCAGCCAGTACACGCGCTGCTCGCTGGTGCCGTGCGTGAAGCTTTCGGGCACGACGTAGCCCTGCCCTTGCTGCTGCAGCCGGTCGTCGCCGATCGCAGCAGCCGCCTTCAGCCCCTGCTCGAAATCGCCCGGCTCCATCAGCCGCTGGTTCGCGCGCTGCGCGTTGTTCGCCCACACGCCGGCAAAGCAGTCGGCCTGCAGTTCCATCCGCACCGACAGTGCGTTCGCGCGCGCCTGGCTCGAGCGCCGGCGCGCGGCGTCGACCTTGTCGGCAATGCCGAGCAGGTTCTGCACGTGATGGCCGACTTCGTGCGCGATCACGTAGGCCTGCGCGAAATCGCCGCCCGCGCCGAAACGCTTGCGCAGCTCGTCGTAGAAGCCGAGATCGATATACACGTTGCGGTCGCCCGGGCAGTAGAACGGCCCCATCGCGGTCTGGCCGGTGCCGCATGCGGTCGGCGTCGAGTTCGTGAACATCACGAGCTTCGGCGGTTCGTACTGCGCGTGCAGCTGCGTGTTGAACACGCCCGTCCACGTGCGTTCGATATTGCCGAGCACCTTGCGCGTGAACACCGCGCCGGGATCGTTCGCCGGCGCGCCCTGGTGCTGGGTCGGCGCGGGCTGCGCCTGCTGCTGGCGGCCCTGCAATGCCGACGCGCCTTCAAGCACGACGCGCGGGTCGATCCCGAAGAAATACGAGGCGGCCAGCGCGACCACGATCGTGCCGATGCCGATCGTCGCGCGCCCACCGCCGAACCCGCCGCCACCGCGTCGATCCTCGACGTTGGCGCTTTCTCTTTCGTCGTCCAGCCTCATTGCCGGCCCCTCCCTGTTCTTTTGTCGATGGTCCGGCCGCGCCAGCGCGCAACCGGGCGATACGCCGTGGCGACACGAGCCGTCGGCGGATGCGCTACCTATGTGTCGGACGCCCGCTCGCGCCGATCCGGCCTGCCGCGCCTTTGCTGGCCGCACCTTTGCCGGCCGCGCCTTTGCCGGCCGCGCCTTTGCCGGCCGCGCCATTCTTACGACGGAATCGGCTGGCCGACGCGCGGCGCGTCGTTGCAAACGCCCGCTCGCACTATTTTGCCGGGCTTTCGTGGCTTATCGCAAAAATGTGGAGGATAGAGCGATTCGGCGTCAGACATCGTCAGCCTTTGCAAAATGGGCCACGGCCGCCGCACCTGGCCGTCCGGCCGACCCGCGTTCATCCTTTCGGCGGATACCGGCGCGCGCCGGCGCCGCCTAAAGTGGCCGGAACGCCCCCTTTCCGGAGAACCACATGACGCACCCGCCACCCCGCACGATCGCGATCACCGGCGCAGGCACCGGCATCGGCGCCGCATGCGCACGCCGCTTCGCCCGTCGCGGCGACCGCGTCGTGCTGATCGGGCGCCGCCAGGCGCCGCTCGATGCACTGGCTGCCGAGACGGGCGGCCTCGCGCTGGCCGGCGACGCGGCGAGCCCCGCCGACTGGGCCGGCTTCGTGCAGCGCATCGCCGAACGCTTCGGCCGCGTCGACGCGCTCGTCGCGTGTGCGGGCGGCCACGGCATCGGCCGCGCGGACGAAACCGACGACGCGCAATGGCGCGACGCGATGCACGCGAACCTCGACACCGCGTTCGTCAGCGCGCGTGCGTGCCTGCCCGACCTGATCGCGCAGCGCGGCAATATCGTGCTGGTCGCGTCGATCGCGGCGCTCGCGGCCGGCCCCGGCGTATGCGGCTACACGGTCGGCAAGCACGCACTGCTCGGGCTGGCGCGATCGCTCGCGCGCGACTACGGTCCGCACGGCGTACGGGCGAACGCCGTCTGCCCGGGCTGGGTCCGCACGCCGATGGCCGATGCGGAAATGGCCCCGCTGATGGCCGCGCACGACGATTCGCTCGACGGCGCGTACGCCCGCGTGAGCGCCGACGTGCCGCTGCGGCGCGCGGCCGATCCCGACGAGATCGCGGCCGTCTGCGCGTTCCTGGCGTCGCCGGACGCATCGTTCGTGACCGGCGCGACGCTCGTCGCGGACGGCGGCGCGATGGTCGTCGACGTGCCGACGCTCGCGTTCGACCGGCTTTGACGCCAGCAGGCGCGCCGCGGGTAGGAGACATCGAGCGGGCAGCGTGTCGTGAGCGACTACCGGTACCCGCCCACGACACGCGCGGCGCCGCCCGATCGTTTCCTGCCCGGGAAATCCGCTACCATCGACCGATCCCGCCGCTTCCGCCGGCACCGTCTCACCGTTCGGAATTCGATGAACATCCGGTTTCTGGAAACCTTCGTCTGGCTCGCGAAGCTGGAAAACTTCCGGCTCACGGCCGAGAAACTGCACACGACGCAGGCCGCCGTGTCGAGCCGCATCGCCTCGCTAGAGGAAGCGTTCGACGTGCGCCTGTTCGACCGCAACACGCGCTCGGCCACGCTCACGCCCGCGGGCCGGCGCATGCTGGCCTACGCGGAGCGGATCGTGCGGCTCGACGGCGAAATGCGGCGCGACATCGACGCGGCGAGCGACGCGGGCCTGATCCGGATCGGCGTGATCGAATCGATCGTGCACAGCTGGTTTCCCGCGCTGATGGCGCAACTGCGCGAGCGCTATCCGCGCCTCGACGTCGAGATCACGAGCGACACGACGCTGCATCTGATTCGCCTGCTCAGCACCGACGGCGTCGACCTGATCCTGCAGACCGACCCGGTGCCGGGCCCGGACTTCACGAACCTGCCGCTGTGCGAATTCCCGGTGCGCTGGGCCGCGAGCCCGCGCCTCGGGCTCGGCGGCCAGCCGCTCGACGTCGCGCGCCTGGCCGGGTTTCCGATCATCAGTTTCTCGCGCCACTCGGGGCCGCACGCGACGATCGAGCGGCTGTTCGCGGCGGTCGAACGGCCGGCCAGCATCAACTGCATCACGTCGGTCGCCGCGATGATCCGCCTCGTCGCCGACGGTCTCGGCGTAGCCGCGCTGCCGCCCGCGATCATCGGGCGCGAGCTGCAAGAAGGCACGCTCGAACTGCTCGACGTCGAGCCTGAATTCCCCGCGCTGCCGCTCGTCGCGACGTACCGCAGCCAGGGGCTGCCGGTCGCCGCGCGTATCGCGGAACTCGCGAGCGAAGTGGCACGCACGATGGCGGCCGCCGCGAACCTCGCGAACCCGGCCGTCGCCGATCGCGTCGAAGCAACGCCCGCGCGCAAGGCGACGGAGGCAAAGAACAGCACATCGGCAAAGGCGAAGCGCCCGCCGAAAACCGCCGCGCCTGCCGCGAAACGCCGTCCGCGCCGCTCATAAGAAAACCTGTTCACCGCGAATTTGTTTTCTTGTTGGACGGGTGCGGACCGTCTTCGGGACACTGGGGTTTCTGACCTACCCGTCTCGAGGCCCCCCGCGATGACCCGCCTTTCCCTTCCGCACGGCCAGCTTTGCGTCTGGACGGATATCGACCCCGCGCACGAAGCCGATTTCAACGCGTGGTACGACCGCGAGCACATGCAGGAACGTGTCGCGATTCCCGGCTTCACGCATGCGCGGCGCTTTCGCGCGACCGACGGCGGCCCGCGCCGATATCTCGCGCTGTACGTGACGGACACGCTCGACGTATTCCGCGGCGACGCGTACCGGCGTGCGTTCACGCAGCAGACCGCATGGTCGCTCGCGAACTTCGAGCGCATGACGGGCACGCAACGGCGCGTCGGCGAGCTGACGATCGAGGCCGGCGACGGCGAAGGCGCCCATCTCGCGCTGTTCGTGCTGCCGCCGGACCGCATCGACGTGCCGCACCTGCGCGCGCGCTTCGCCGCCGCGCTGCACGAACCGGGCATCCACGCCGCGCGGCTCTTCCGTACGTCACCGGACCTGTCCGCGCCGATCGGCGCATCGGCGGCCGCCGGCCCGGCCGCCGATGCGCTCGTGCTGATCGAAGGCAGCGACGCAGCGGCCGCGCGCCGCGTAGCCGCTGCGCTCGCCGGGCACGACGACGTGCGCACCTTCGATCTGCTGTGGCGCGCCGCCGCACCGCTGCCGGCTGCGCATCGCGACGCCCAGGCGGCGGCCGAACCGGCCGCCGTCGTCGCCCCCGCCCTGCCTGCCTGAACGCTGAACGCCCACGCCGGCCCCGCGCTTCATCCCGTCATCCGTCACGACCTGCCCGATACCATGAGCACTCTCGCCCAGCCCGCCGCCCACACGCCCCGCCGTGTCCGCAACAGCCGACTCGCGACCGCGAGCATGATCGGCACGTCGCTCGAGTGGTACGACTTCACGATCTACAACACGCTCGCCGCGCTCGTTTTCAACCATCTGTTCTTCCCGTCGGTCGATCCGCTGGCCGGCACGATCCTCGCGTTCTCGACCTATGCGGTCGGCTACGTGTCGCGCCCGCTCGGCGGCTTCGTGTTCGGCAACCTCGGCGACCGCATCGGCCGCCGCGCGGTGCTGATGCTCACGCTCGTGCTGATGGGCGTGACGACCGCGCTGATGGGCGCACTGCCGACCTATGCGCAGGCCGGCATCCTGAGCCCGATCCTGCTCGTCGCGCTGCGCTTCGTGCAGGGCGTCGCGCTCGGCGGCGAATGGGCCGGCGCGGTCCTGCTGTCGGTCGAGCACGGCGACCAGAAACGGCGCGGGCTGTCCGCATCGTGGACGCAGATCGGCCCGTCGTTCGGCACGCTGCTCGGCACTGGCTGCATCGCGCTCGTCACGCTGTCGACCACGTCCGACACGTTCCTGTCGTGGGGCTGGCGCGTGCCGTTCGCGGCCAGCGCGCTGCTCGTCGCGTTCGGCTTCTGGGTGCGGCGCGGCGTCGACGAAACGCCGCAGTTCGAGCAGCTCGCCGAATCGCACGCAACCGCCGAAGTGCCCGTCGCCGACGTGCTGAAGTACCACTGGAAGCGCCTGCTGATCGCGGGCGGCTCGCGGATCGGCTCGGACGTGCTGTATGCGCTGATCGTCGTGTTCACGCTGACCTACGTGACGACCGTGCTGCACCTGTCGCGCCCCGTCGCGCTGACGGCCGTGATGATCGGCACGGCCTGCAACGCACTCGCGGTGCCGTTCTTCGGCGCGCTGTCGGACCGCTTCGGCCGCCGGCCCGTGTATCTCGCCGGCGCAATCGCCGGCATCGTGTGGGCGTTCGTGTTCTTCACGCTGCTCGATTCGGCGCGCCCCGTGGCGATCGTCGCGGCCGTCGCGATCGGCCTCGTGATCCATGCGGTGATGTATGGCCCGCAGGGCGCGTTCGTGACCGAACAATTCCCGACGCGCGTGCGCTATGCGGGCTCGTCGCTCGCGTACACGCTCGCCGGCATCGTCGGCGGCGGCTTCGCGCCGCTCGTGATCGCCGCGCTGTTCCGGCAGACGGGCACGACGACGGCCGTGTCGTTGTACGTCACCGCCGCGCTCGTCGTCACGTCGATCGCGCTCGTCGCCGCGCGCGAGACCGCGCACCGGCCGCTCGAGGATTGAGCGCCGCCGCCAGCCCAGTCATTCCTTCGCACTTCAAACGGATAACCGCATGCCAACCCTGTCGTTCAACGTGATTTCCCTGCAAGGTGCGCCGGCCGCTGTCGACGCCGACATCGAACGCGTCGTGATCGCCGGCTGGGCCGGCCGCGACCCGGCCGCGATCCAGACGCACATCGACGAACTCGCGGCGCTCGGCGTCGCGCCGCCGTCGACCACGCCGTGCTTCTATCGCGTGTCGTCCGCACTGCTCACGCAGGCGCCGTCGATCGGCGTGCTCGGCGCGCGCTCGGGCGGCGAGATCGAATGCGTGCTGGTGGACAGCCCGGCCGGCACGCTGGTCACGATCGGCTCCGATCACACGGATCGCGAAGTCGAAGCGTACAGCGTCGCCGTGTCGAAGCAGGTGTGCGCGAAGCCGCTCGGCCGCGACGCATGGCGTCATGCGGATGTCGCCGATCACTGGGATGCGCTCGAGCTGCGTTCGTGGCTGATCGCGCACAACGGCGAGCGGCGCGCATACCAGCACGGCGCGGTCAGCGGCCTGCTCGCGCCCGACGCGCTGTGGCGCCGGTTCGACGATCGCCGCACGATGCCCGCGCGCTGCGCGATGTATGGCGGGACCGTCGCCGTGCATGGCGCGATTGCCGCGATGGGCGACGGCGATGCGTTCGAGATGGAACTGCACGATCCGGTGCTCGGACGCAGCCTCACGCATCGCTATGCGGTCGAGGTATTGCCGGTCGTGGCTTGACCGCGAACGGAAAACCGCACGGGACGCGGGCACGACGGCCGTCAGTCGTCGCGCCTGTTCCTACCTGTACGACTCAAAGCAGTGGTAGTCCGGGAAGTTGAACTGCGAGTTGCCGCAGTACAGCACACCTGCGAGGTTGGTACACCCGCTCAATGTGAACATGATTGCCCCCGCAACCGACGCTTTCCAGCCGAAATGCAACATCTCGCCCCCGTTTTCACCTTGTCGGTGTCGACTGACATGATGCGCATCGGACGCACGCGGGTATGTGGAGAATTGTGACCCCGGGCTTCTTCGGTTCGCCGTGACGTGTTTCCGTGCCCGGACGAAACCCGTGCTACCCGCCGTTGCTCACCCGAGACACCCGAGCCCCGCCAGCGTCGCCTCCACCGCCGTATCGAGCGGCGTGACCGGCTCGCGGCCGAGCACCGCGGTCACGCGCGCGTTGTCCATCCGGATCGGTTCGCGCCACAGGTAACGCATCTCGAGCAATTCGCGCAGCGTCGTGACGAACGGCGCAGCCACGTACACGAGCCACCACGGGAAATCGCGCAGCGCCGGTCGCATGCCGTGCCGCTGCGCGACGCGTTGCACGGCCAGCGCCATCTGCATGCCGTCTTCATCCCAATGCCCGCCCAGATGAAAACGCGCGAACGGCTCCAGCGTCTCGCGCCGCTCGATCAGCTCGACCATCACGCGGGCCACGTCCGGCACATACGACCATTGATGGCCGACGCCGCGGCTCGGCACGCTGATGGCGGCGACCGGCCGCCCCGCCTTGACCAGCCCCTGCGAGAACCAGCTGTTGCCGAGTTGCGGCCCGAAGAAATCGCCGGCGCGCACGACGATCGCCGGCACGCCGTGCGCGCTGGCGTCCTGCAGCCGCCGCTCCAGTTCGACGCGGATCGCGCCCTTGCGGGTCGCCGGATGCTGCGGCGCGTCTTCCCGCAGCACCGGAAACGCATCGGCGCCGAAGTTGTAGACCGTGCCCGGCAGCACGACGGTCGCCTGCGCGGCCCGGGCCGCCGCGATCGTGTTGTCGATCATCGGCAGCACCTGCGTGGCCCAGTTCCGGTATCCGGGCGGGTTCACCGCATGCACGATCACGCTGCAGCCGCGGGCGGCGCGCACCACCGCATCACGATCCAGCGCGTCGCCGCGCACCCATGCGATGCCGTCGCGCTCCACGACTTCGGCATCGAGCCCGCGCTTGAGCGCGCGCACCTGCCAGCCCGCATCGCGCAACTGCCGCGCGACTTCCCCGCCGATCCCGCCGCTCGCGCCCAGCACGAGGGCCTGCCGTTGCGTCCCGCCTGCGTTTGCCAACATTGCCGCTCTCCTTGAATGGAACCATCACGACACGCATTCTGGCGCGCCGGTGACTATCAAGGAATTGCCGAACCTGGCAGATCGGCTATACATTTATGTATGACCATCGATCTGAACTGGGAACGCTACCGCACCTTCCTCGCGGTCCTGACGGAAGGCTCGCTGTCCGGCGCGGCGCGCGCGCTCGGCATCACGCAGCCGACGGCCGGCCGCCATGTCGCGGCGCTCGAAGCCGCGTTCGGCCAGACACTGTTCACGCGCTCGCCGTCGGGCCTGCTGCCGACCGAGGCCGCGCTCGCGCTGCGCGGCCACGCGGAGGCGCTGCGCAGCGCGGCGGCCGCGTTCGAGCGCGCGGCGGCCAGCCACGGCGCCGGCGTGCGCGGCATCGTGCGGATCTCGGCCAGCGACGTGATCGCCGTCGAGGTACTGCCGCCGCTGCTCGCGCAGTTGCGGCGCGATCATCCGGGGCTCGTGATCGAACTGGTGCCGACCGACCGCATCCAGGACGTGCTGAAGCGCGAGGCCGACATCGCGGTGCGGATGGCGCCGCCCGCGCAGGACGCGCTCGTCGCGCGGCGCGTCGGCGAAATCGAGGTCGGGCTGTATGCGCGCGACGATTACCTGGCGCACCACGGCGCGCCCGCGACGATCGATGCGCTCGCGCATCACACGCTGATCGGCTTCGATACCGTCACGCCGTTCATTCGTTCGGCGGGGCGCGGCATGCCGCTGTGGAAGCGCGACGCGTTCGCGCTGCGTACCGACAGCAATCTCGCGCAGCTCGCGATGATCCGTGCCGGCTACGGGATCGGTTTCTGCCAGTCGGCGCTCGCGAAACGCGACGCACGGCTCGTACGCGTGCTGCCGGACGCGCTCGGGATGCGGCTGGACACCTGGGTCGTGATGCACGAAGATCTGCGGACCAGCCCGCGCTCCCGGGCCGTGTTCGATGCGCTGGCCAACGGGCTGCGGGCGTATGCGGACGGTGAGGTCGCCGAGTAGAAAGCAGTGGGCGTGAATCGCGCAGGCCGCGCTATTCGTAGATTTTTCCGGCGAACAGGATGTCCGCGATGCGCCGCCAAGGGTTATCGGGCACGTCGTAGAAGCGCAGCCCCTCTTCCGACGCCTCGGCCCAGTCGATCATCGCTTCCAGGTATTCGCCGATCGACCGGTTTTCCCAGCCGAGCGCCGCGTGCGCATACGGCGACAGCGGCACGTCGGCCTCGAGCTGCCGCTCCGTGTGCCAGTCATGGCCGAGCACGCGCAAAAAATGAATCAGCGAACGCTCGTCGACCACGCGCTCCAGCGCATACTGCAGCTTCGCGGCCATCTGGTTCTTCAGTTCGTCGTTCATGCCCATGGCTCCCGACGTGCCGCTCGGTGTCGCGCGGCATGGTTTTACATCAGCAGTTGACGCGACAGCACCTCGCGCGCCTGAGTGACGGTCTCGCGTTCGCCCGGCAACGGCGGCGTCAGCGAAAACACCGCGTCCGGCAGCGGCGGCAGCCGGTATTTCGTGCCGAGCCGCATCAGGCCGTCGCCGATCGCCGACGCGCACAGGCAGCCGACGCCGAGCCCCGCCGCGAGCATCGACTGCAACCCCGCGACGCCCGACGCGCTGTGCACGAGCACGTATGGCGTGTGTTGCTCGTCGAGCGAGCGCACCGCGACCTGATGCATCATGCAGTCGTCCGGCAGCAGCACGAGCGGCAGCGGCTCGGGCAACTGCTCGGCGAGCGCGGGCGACGCGACCCACGACAGCGGTTCGCGCCGCAGCACCCAGCGCGTGTCGGCCGACACCGGCCGGAACGGCCCGCTCGACATGTTCATCACGACGCCGAGATCGATCTGCCCGCGTGCGTGCGCCGCTTCGATCTCCGCGCTCTTCATCGCGCTGACGTGCAGGCTCAACTGCGGGTAGCACTCCCGCAGCCGCGCCAGCATGCCCGCCACTTCATTCGTGCGGTAGTAATCGGTGATCGCGACGCGCAGTTCGCCCTTGATCGCCTGCCCGCGCAGCTCGTCGAACGCGGCCTCGTTCAGCGCGACGATGCGCCGCGCATGCTGCAGCAGCCGCGCGCCGGCCGGCGTCGGCTCGACGCCGCGCTTGCTGCGCACAAACAGCGGCACGCCGGCGCGCGATTCGAGCTTGCGCACCTGCTCGCTGACCGTCGATTGCGACAGGTGCAGCCGCGGTGCAGCGGCCGTCAGGCTGCCGGCATCCGCGACCGCCGCGAAAGTACGCAACTGATCCAGGTCGAAACCGCGCATCGTCGTTCCTCATCCATCGATTAACCCGATGGATGCTACCACTCTTTCCCGCTTTTCCGAACCATGGACGATGCCCAGAATAAGGGGTCAACGGCCTGCTTGCGTCGATCGCCTATCGGGCCCTCATTCTTTGGATCTGCTTTCACCATGACGAACAACACCCTCGCCCCCTGCGCACCAGCCTGCGCGGCCGCCGCGGCGACGCCGCGCAGCCATCATAGCTGGGCGCTCGTGGTCCTGCTGGTCGGCGCCATTCTGCCGCCGCTCGACTACTTCATCGTGAATCTCGCGCTCCCGGCCATTCGCGACGGCATCGGCGCGCACCAGGCCGAGTTGCAGCTCGTCGTGTCGGCCTATGCATGCGCGAACGCGGTCGTCCAGATCACCGGCGGGCGGCTCGGCGACCTGTACGGACGCAAGCGCATGTTCATGATCGGCATGGCCGGCTTCGTGCTCGCGTCGACGCTGTGCGGGCTCGCCGACAACGGCACGGTACTCGTCGGCGGCCGCGTGCTGCAGGGCCTGTTCGCCGCGATCCTCGCGCCGCAGGTGCTCGCGACGATCCGCAGCGTGTTCAGCCCGCAGGAACAGGTGCGCGTGATGGGCTTCTACGGGTTCGCGTTCGGCCTCGCGGCCGTGATCGGCCAGCTTGGCGGCGGCGCGCTGATCAGCCTGCATCCGTTCGGGCTCGGCTGGCGCGCGATCTTCCTCGTCAATCTGCCGATCGGCATCCTGGCGCTGATCGGCAGCTGGCGCTTCATCCCGGAAAATCGCGCGCCGCGCGGCCAGCGCATCGACGTGCCGGGTACGGTGCTGATGTCGCTGTTCCTGCTGATGCTCGTGTACCCGCTCACGCATGGTCGGGAAGCCGGCTGGCCGCTGTGGATGATCGCGTGCGGCGTCGGCGCGCTGCCGATGCTCGGCGCGCTGCTGGCGGTCGAAGCGCGCCGGCTCGCGCGCGGCCACGATCCGCTGCTCGACGTGCGGCTGCTCCGCAACCCGGTCGTCGCGCTCGGGCTCCTGCTCGCGTTCCTGTTCTACACGCTGAGTGCGTTCTTCCTGAGCTACGGGATCTATCTGCAGGGCTGCCTGAACTGGTCGCCGCTCGCGTCCGGGTTCGCGATCCTGCCGCTCGGGCTCGGTTTCCTCGCGAGCCCGCTGCTGACGACGCGCCTCGTCGCCCGCTTCGGCGGGTATCGCGTGCTCACGCTCGGCTTCGCGATGCTCGCGGCCGGCGTCGCGATCGCCGCCGCGCTCGCCCGCGACGGCGCGCCGGGGCCCGGCTTCTATGCGGGCATCGCGGCGATCGGCATCGGGCAAGGGCTCGTGCTGCCGTCGGTCGTGCGGATCGTACTCGCGGAAGTCGATGCGGCCCGCGCGGGAGTCGCGTCCGGGATGGTCAGCGCGATGCTGCAGATCGGCGCGGCGGTCGGCGCCGCGACGATCGGCGGCGTGTTCTTCGCGCGGCTCGGCGTGCATCCGGCCGCGCTCGATTACGTGCAGGGCTTCAGGGCGTCGATGTTCACGCTGACAATCGTGCTGCTGGGCTGCGTCGCGCTGTCGATGGCGCTCGGGCCGCTGCATCGGCGGCTGCATGCGGATGCGTGACGGCTGACGTGCGGCGGTGCCGACACCGTCAGTCCAGGCCCGGAAACGGGCATGGCGCATGCGCGGCGTGGCGGCTCGCCGGCCTCCTCCGTTTCATCGGTGAGGCTCGCGCTGTGCATGCCGCGCCTCCCATTCGGCCAGTTCGACGCGATAGCGCGCGAGCGCTTCGTCGTAAAGATCGAAGACGCACGGCGAGCAACCGCTGTTGCAGCAGTCTTCCAGTTCGGGTTGGACAGGCGGGGTCGGGCGGGGATCGTCGACGGAAGGATCTCCGGAAGCTTGGTTCGGCACGGCGTGGTCCGGTAATGTGGAGTGGTCAGTATAGGGCGATCCGGGCCGCCGCCGCGTTCGGCAGGCCGGGCGGGTCGCCGATGAACGCATCCGTCATGGCGCGATCGCCGCATGCGGCACGCCGCTGCGCTCGCCCATTTCGACCCACAGGAGCCGCACGATGGCCGAAGCCGTGAATCCCCCGGAAGTCTGGGCGCCGTTCGGCGCGTTTTCGATGGCCGTGATCCAGGGCGACGGGCGGATCGTGCATCTGAAGGGACAGGTCGCGCTCGACCGAGACGGGCAGCCAGTCGGCGCCGGCGACATGCGCGCCCAGGTCCGGCAAACGCTCGACAACATCCGCGACGTGCTGGCCGCGCTGGGCGGGCAGTTGCGCGACGTGATCTCGCTCGTCCATTACGCCACCGACATCGATGCGTTCATGCAGGCCGGCGACATCCGCAAGACCTACTTCGCCGAACCCTATCCGGTGACGACGACCGTCCAGGTCGAACGTCTCTACCATCCCGACCTGCTGATCGAGATCGCGGCCATCGCCGAGATTCCGCTGGCGCGGTTTCGTCGGCCCGAGAGCGCCGCGTGAGAGGCATCGGCCGTGTGCAAACGCACGCCGGCCGCTGCCTCGAGATCGCAGCCATCGCCGAGATTCCGCTAGCGCGGCTTCGTCGGCCCGAGAGGGCCGTGTGAAAAGCATCGGGCCTGCGTAAAAACGCGCGCCGGTCACGGCTTTCCCGACCGGCGCGCGCGCTTGCCTGCACCCGCTCGCTTACTTCGCCGGCGCGCCCGGCTTCACCGCTCCCGGCTTGTCGGCCAGCGGCTGCCACGCGGCGCCGAGCGAATACCAGTCGACGCGGCGCGTGAGCGTCATGATGCCGGCAAGGATCGCAAACAGCAGCAGCGAACCGAGCATCAGCGCATTGTCTTCCGACAGCAGCAGCCCGTAGAGCGCCGCGTACAACATCGCAAGCAGCACGGTGAACGTCGCGCCGCGCTTCACGCTGTGCAGCACGAACGACAGGTAGAAGCCGAGCAGCCCGATGCATGCGCCGCTTGCCGCGAGATACGCATAGCCGAACGCAATATGCTCGGACAGGCTCAGCAACAGCAGGAAGAACAGCGCGAGCGACAGGCCGACCAGCGTGTACTGGATCGGGTGAATGCGCAGCCGCTTCACGAGCTCGTACATGAAGAAGCTCGCGAACGTGAGCATCACGAACAGCGCACCGTATTTCGTCGCGCGTTCGGCCTGCAGATAGACGTTCACGGGTTCGATCACCGATACCGACGCCATCTCGATCTCGCCCCCGCCGTTGCCGGACGCCACTTGCTCGCGCGCCTTCGTGTTGAATGACGTCACGTGCCAGTTACTGACGAAGCCGCGCGCATCGATCGTGCGCTCCGCCGGCAGGAACTCGCCGCCGAAGCTCGGGTGCGGCCACGTCGATTTCAGCGAGAAGTCGTTCTGGTCGCCCACCGGCGCGAACGCGACCGATTCGGCGCCCGCCAGCGGCAGGCCGATGCTGAACGGCACGACCGTCGCGCCGGCGTTTGCGTCCGCCAGCGCCGTGAGATCGACGTTCGCATGCACGCCCTGGCGCAGGCTGTCGAGCCGCGTGCCCTGCTCCACGTCGATCCGCTTGCCGCCGATGCGCAGGTCGGGCTGCGCCTTCAGCCCCCGCAGGTCGCCGATGCCGAGCGCGACGTATGCGCCGTCGATCTTGAAGCTCACGTGGCCGTCGGCCTCCGGCAGCTTCTTCAGGTCCGGCAGCGGCAGTGTGCCCGTGATCCGGCTGTCGAGCCCGTACACGAGCGCTTTATGGATACCGCGATAGCGCACGCTGACCGACAGCGTGCCGTCGACCTTCAGCGTCTTCGGGAACACGAGCAGCCGTTTCGTCTCGCTTTTCAGGCTGGTTTTCGCCTTGCCGCCGGCCCGCGCGTCGTCGCTCACGCGCGTGACTTCCGTGTAACGGACGACGAGCACCGGCCCCGTCACCGTCTGCGGCCCCGCGTAGCTCGCCCAGATGCTCTGCAGCGCACTCTGCCGGTAATCGGCGCGTTCCCGCACGATGCTCTGGACCATCTGCAGCGGGATCAGGATCGCCAGCGCGAGAAACGCGGTGATCATGGACTTGAACAACAGGACTCGATTCATTGCTGGCAGGTACCGGAGTGGAAGGTACGTTCAGCATGAGCGGCCCCGGTGAAGGGCGATTGAAGCCGGCGTGAAGCGAATGTGTGGCGAGCGTGAAGCGCGGTCAGCCGGCCGACGGCAGCGTGAGCGTCGCGCACGCGCCGCCTTCCGCGCGGTTCGCGAGCGCGATCTGGCCGCGATGCAGCATCGCGACTTCGCGGACGAAACACAGCCCGAGGCCCGTGCTGCGATCCTGTCCGTCGGGCCGCGGCAGCGAATAGAAGCGTTCGAACACGCGCGACAGCGCATAGTCGGGCACGCCGGGGCCGTCGTCGTCGACGCGCACGACCGCGACGTGCGCCCGCCCCGCCGGCTGCCGCTCGAGCGCGATCCGGATCGTGCTGCCTTGCGGCGCGAAATCCAGCGCGTTGTCGAGCAGGTTGCCGAGCGCCTGCCGCAGCAGGAACGGATCGCCGTCGACGACCGCCGGATCGGCCGCATCGTTCGCATCGATCCGCAGGCTCACGCCGCGCTGCCGCGCGCGCGGCTCGATATCGTCGACGAGCTGTTCGAGCACCGGCCGCAGCGCGACCGGCTCGTGCACCGACAGGCGCTGCTTCTGCTCGACCTCGGCCAGCGCGAGCAGCTTGCGGATCATCTGTTCGAGGCGGCCGGCCTGGCGGCGGATGTTCTCGGTGAAGCGCCGGCGGTTCGCGACCGGCATGTCTTCCTGCAACAGTTCGGCCGCACCACTGATCGCGGCCAGCGGGCTTTTCATCTCGTGCGTGAGCGTGTGGATGTAGGTTTCGACGTACTGGCGGTCTTCGAGCCGCTGATGCATGCTTTCCACCGCGCGCCCCAGTTCGGCCAGTTCGTTCGCGCCCTGCAGCGGCATCGGTGCGCGCTCGCCGGCCGCAATCGCGCGCGCATAGCGCTGCAGGCGCCGCAACCCGAGCACCAGCCACCACGTGCACGCGGCGCCGATCAGGATCGCGCCGCCCATCAGCAACGCGCCGTACAGCATGATCTTGCGCTGGCTGCGCGCGATGAACGGCGCGACCGTCTGGTTCGGTTTCGCGATCGTCAGCACACCGATGATCTCGTTGCCGCGCCGGATCGGCGCCGCCACGTGCATCACGGTGCTGCCGTCGTCGTTCGGATCGCTGCGCGTGCTGCGCGCGCCGTATTCGCCGCGCAGCGTCCGGTACACGTCGTTCCAGCGCGAATAGTCCTGCCCGAGCGCGCTGCCGGACGAGTCGTAGCGCACGATGCCGTGCGCGTCGGTGATGTAGAGGCGGTAGCCGATCGCGTTCTTCTGGATACCCCACACGTTCGCGCTGACCGGGCGCTCGTGCAGTTTCCCGAGCTGCCGCGCGAATGTGCCGTCGGCAATGCGCCCGTTCGCCATGTCGTCGGCCGCCAGCGTCGCCAGTACCTGCGCGGTATCGACGAGCGTGTCCTCCATCGCTTCGCGCACGCCGGGCTTCACCTCCTGCACGAACACGCGCAGCGTGATCAGCGCGGCCAGGCCGACGATCAGGAAAAAGCCGAAGAAGATGCGCAGGCCGATATGCATGGGCGGTGCCGCTCGTTACGGTTGCAGCGAATAACCCATGCCGCGATGCGTGCGGATCGGGTCGCGCTCGGGATCGATCGCGCGCAGCTTGGCGCGCAGCGTCTTGATGTGCGTGTCGACCGTGCGGTCGGCCGAATCGAGCGCCTCGTGCCACACGAGATCCATCAATTGTTCGCGCGAGTAGATGCGCCCCGGATGCCGGACCAGCAGCACCATCAGCCCGAATTCGTAGCGCGTGAGGTCCAGCGCGTGGCCGAGCCACGACACGCGCGCGCCGTCGGTGTCGAGCGTGAAGCCGGAGGCGACCGGTGCCGGCGCGTCGGCCGAAGCGGGTGCGGGCGCCGGTTCCGGTGCGGCCGTCCGGTGAAAGCGGCGCAGGATCACGCGGACCCGCGCGGCCAGTTCGCGCGGCGAAAACGGCTTGACGACGTAATCGTCGGCGCCGATCTCGAGCCCGACGATCCGGTCGATCTCGTCGTGCCGCGCGGTCAGGAAGATCACCGGAATATCGGTGAACGTGCGCAGCCGCCGGCATACCTCGAAGCCGCTGAGGTCCGGCAGGCCGACATCGAGCACCACGAGATCGACATGCGTGTCGCGCAGGCGGTCGAGCGCCGCCTGCGCGAGCGTGCAGTGGACGGTCTGCATGCCGTCGGTGCCGAGGGCATAGACGATCGTGTCCGCGATCGCCTGTTCGTCTTCGACGATCAGGATGGTGGGCTGAGTCATGGTCTCAGGTTCGGGTCTCGGGTTCCGGCCGTGCAAGCCGGTGCGACATTGTACGCACGGCCGAACCCGGCGAGCCTTCCTCCGGCGTACTACGCGACGCGGCCGCTCACCGGAATCGACGCACCGGTGATCGCCTGCGCGTCGGCCGACAGCAGGAATCCGATCGTCGCCGCGAGTTGTTCGGGGCGGACCCAGCGCGAGAAGTCGGCGTCGGGCATGTCCTTGCGGTTCGGCGGCGTGTCGATGATGCTCGGCAGCAGCGCGTTCACGGTCACGCCGCGATCGAGCAGTTCCGCCGCCAGCGCCTCGGTGAGCCGCGTGACGCCCGCCTTCGCGGCCGCATACGCGCCCATCCCCGCGCCGGCCTTGAACGCCGCGCCCGCGCCGATGTTGACGATGCGGCCGGCCTGGCTCGCCACCAGGTACGGCAGCGCGGCCTTCGACGCGTTCAGCGCCGTCTTCACGTTCAGTTCGTACATGCGGTCCCACGTGGCGGCATCGCCGTCGGCGATCGTCTGCCACACGAATGCGCCGGCGATGTTCAGCAGCGCGTCGACCCGGCCGAATTCGCGGTTGACCGTGTCGAGCGCCTGCACGGCGGCCTGCGGATCGACGAGATCGATGCCGCCGATGCGCAGCGCATCGGCCGGCACGCCGGGCAGCGTCTGCGCCGCCGGCGCCGCGCCGCGGCCGATCAGCGCGACGCGTGCGCCGCGCTCGCCGAGCCACGCGGCCGTCGCGACGCCCAGATGACCGAAGCCGCCGGTGATCGCGACTGCCTTGCCTTTCAGGTCGTGTTCCATCGATGTGTTCTCCTGGATCGAGGGTGATGGGATGAAATGCCGACAGCGTAGCGCCGTTCACGCGTTCGTGCGCACGGGATGAAGGTGCGGCAGCGCGGTTCCTCGGTCGTTTCGCTTCGGTTGCCCGGGCGACAGCCCGGCGGCTGCGCCACGAAACGGATCGCGGTCCACACGCACGCGCCGCGGGCCATCGCAACGTCGCGGGCGAGGTGGGCTGCCGAGGGCGTCGGCGAGCCGATGCGCCGCGACACCACATGCCCGGCCCGACCAGCGCGCCAACCGACGGACGGGCATAATGCGCGATGCCCGCCCGGCGCGGCAAGCGGCACGACAGCTGGCTTGCTCGACAGCCTGCACCGCCGCCGCCCACTCGCCACCCGAACCTCAACCCGTCAATCCCATGCAAGTACTCGTCATCGGAACCGGCAAGCTCGCCAACGAGTTGCTCGGCTCGCACAAGCTCGACCCGGCCACCTACCGCGTGATGCCTTGGTCGGACACCACGCGAACCGACGCCCGGTCGATCGTCGTCCATGCCGGTTCCGGCCGCGAACTCGCCGCCGCGATCGCGTTCTGCCAGGCCACCGCGTCGCCGCTCGTCGAGCTGTCGACCGGCTCCGACCTCGAAACCGGGACGTACGGCTTTCCGGTCGTGCTGTGTCCGAACACGAACATCCTGATGCTCAAGTTCATGAGCATGCTGGAAACCAGCGGCCACCTGTTTCGCGACTGCGAGATCAGCGTGACCGAGTCGCATCAGGCCGGCAAGACGTCCGTCCCCGGCACAGCCGTCGGCATCGCCGCGTCGCTCGGCGTGCAGCCGGCAGACATCCGCTCCGTGCGCGACCCGGCCGTGCAGCGCAGCGAATTCGCCATCGCCGACGATCAGCTCGGCCGCCATGCGGTTCACCGGATACGCATCGACGACGGTGCATGCAGCCTGCAGTTCGAATCGCGCGTATCCGGCGAGACGCCTTATGCGGACGGCGTATCGCGCATCGTCGAGGCCGTGCGGCAGCACGATCTCGAGCATCGCCGCTATTCGATCGTCGAATTCATCCGCAACGGCTGGCTGTAGTCAGGGCGGCGGCGCGCGGCACGGCCCGCGGCGGCCCGGTACGCGCGCCTATGCCGCCACAGCGTCGCTGCAGCCCTGCGAACCGCCCCTCGCTATCGTTCTCCGAGCACCGCCCCGCTCTCCGGCAAAGTCGCCCCGCCATCGACGACGATCGTCTGCCCGGTGATGTACGCCGCGTCGGCCGACGCGAGAAACAGCATCGCGTTCGCGATGTCCTCCGGCTCGCCCATCCGCGCGAGCGGAATGTCGTGCGCGATCTGCGCCGCGACCGACGCGTCGCCGAGATTGCCGGCCGCCGGCGTGCGAATCATCCCCGGTTCGACGCCGTTGACCGTCACGTTGCGGCGCGCCAGCTCCAGCGCCGCCGCCCGGATGAAGCCGTTCACGCCGGCCTTCGACGCCGCGTAATGCGCAAGCCCCGGATAGACGACGCGCGGCCCCGTCACCGACGACGTGACGAGCAGCCTGCCGGCCCCCGCC
>NZ_BBSK01000082.1:0-40309 GCF_001319805.1 Burkholderia sp. E168m22 | reverse complement strand
AAAATACGCGGCATTGTGGATCACGACATCGAGTCGGCCGCCGTCGCGCTCGACTGCCGCGACGAGCGCATCCAGGTCGCCCCGGCTCGCGGCATCGACCCGATACGCGCGTGCGTCGCCGCCCGCGCTGGCCAGCGCGTCGGCCTGCGCGGCTGCCGCGTCGCCGTTCAGGTCGGCCACGGCGACGAACGCGTCGGATTCTGCGAAACGGCGCGCGATCGCCGCGCCGATTCCTTGCGCGGCGCCCGTGACGAGCACGACACGGCCGCCGAAATCCGCCCGCAGGCGACCGCTGCCCGGCACGGCAGTCATCGCTGCGCCTCGCCGCCGGGCGGGTACACGGTTTCGTTCAGCACTTGCGCGTAAGCGCCGATCTGGAAATTCGACAGCGTGCCGAAATCGCCGCCCTGATAGCCGAAGATCTTGCCGTCGGTCTTGCGCTGCGCGAGGTCGATCAGCACGACGCCGAGCGTCGGCACCACTTTCTCGCGCCACACGAACAGATACAGCTCGTCCGCCATCTTGAAGTAATGGCAGCGGTCGACATCGGCCAGCCCGCCTTCGACGCCTTGCAGGCACTGCCACGCGTAGAAATTCTCGTTCAGGTAGATGTGCTCGTAGCATTCGGTCGGGCTGTAGCGGTACATCGTCCGCTTGCCGATCAGCTCGTGCGTGGGCGCATGCAACGGCCCCGGCTGCGCGTGGCCGCCGAGCGTGCCGTGCCGGAATTGCACGTCGACGGCCGTCAGCGGCAGCCCGCGCGCGACGCGCGTGAACGCATCGATGCGCGTGTCGGCTTCCGTCGGCAGCGTACCGACGACCGACGTCCACACGCCGGTGTCCAGATCGATCACGAGGCTGACCGACGTCGCCCGAGCAGTGACATCGATGTAGTCGACGAAGTACAGTCCATCGCGCAGCCGCGTCACGCGGCACGGCGCGCGGCCGCCCGTATCGCTCGCCGCATCGCGCCACTGCAGCGCATCCGGCTCGAACGTATAGACGCGCCACGCGCCCGATGCGTCGCCAAGCGCCAGCGTCCGCCCGACGAGTGCGTCGACGGGGGCGAGGATGTTCGCCTCCGGCGCGAAGCCGTCCGCGAGCGCGCCAACCTGAATGAATACCGGGTCCTGTCGTTCCACCTGCCGTCTCCCATGCAGCTTCAGGCCCGGCGGGCCGTGTACGCTGCCGATGTGCACATGGTGCCGGCTGCACGCGCCGCGCGATATCCGCCAAAAGGATGAAGGGCGCGCGGCGCCGGAACGCGCTAAAGTGCACGTGATCCGCGCCGCGACCGGCGCGAGGAGCGCACATGCACCGTGTCACCCACTATCGACGCACCGGCGAAGGCATCGAAGCGATCAGCCTCGAATCCGACCGCGCGTTTCCGCGCCACGCGCACGACGAATTCGGGGTGGGCGTGATCGTCAGCGGTGCGCACCGGTCGTGGAGCGGTCGCGGGCAGGTCGACGCGCTGGCGGGTGACGCGATCATGGTCAATCCCGGCGAGATGCACGACGGCTCGCCGCTCGAGGCCGGCACCGGCAGGCGCTGGCGGATGCTGTACCTCGCGCCCGGGCTGGTCGCGGGCGTCGCCGCGGAAGAAGGCCTCGGCGGCGTCGAGCTTGCCCATCCGGCCGTGCGCGACGCGCGGCTCACGGCCGCCGTCGGTCGGCTGCATGCGCGCATCGTCGCAGGCGAAACCCCGCCGCTGGCCCGCGACGAAGCGCTCGTGATGCTCGTCGCCGGTTTGCTCGCCCGGCACGCGAACCGCACGCTGCCGGCGGCCGGCGTCGCGCCGGCCGTCCGCGTCGCGCGGGAGCGGCTCGATGCAGCGCCGGCTGCTCCCGTGTCGCTCGCCGAGCTGGCCGACCTGAGCGGCGTCAGCCGCTTCCAGTTGCTGCGCGGCTTTGCGCGCGAGCTCGGCATCACGCCGCACGCCTATCTGGTTCAGTCGCGCACGCGGCTGGCGCGCGCGCTCCTGGCCAGCGGCCTGCCGATCGCCGATGCCGCGGCCGAAGCCGGCTTCGCCGATCAGAGCCACCTGACGCGTGCGTTCGCACGCCAGTTCGGGATCACGCCGGGGCGGTTCACGCAGGCAGGATAATCAACGCATCGCCCGCGCAGTGCAGAGCTACCGGGCGCAGTGCATTCAAAGGCGGTTGCTACCTCGACGGCAGCCACGACCTATTGCGTCAGGGCCTGTCGACGGCGCACCGCATTCAATGCCTCTCGCGCTGCAATTTCGTTCAAGACGCGCCCCGCCGCCATACGCGACGATGCGACGCATGAAGACACGACTGATTGGCTATCTCTATCTCGCCGCCGCGATGGCGGGCGTCGGCAGCACCGTCATCGCGAGCCGTCTCGCGGCCGGCGGCCTGCCGCCGTTCGCGGCCACAGCGCTGCGCTTCCTGATCGCGACCCCGCTGCTGTTCGCGCTGATGCGCGCGCAGCACATGTGCTGGCCGCGCATTTCCGCACGCGACGCCGTGCTACTCGTCATCCAGGCGGCGGCGGGCGGCGTCGGCTATACGGTGCTGCTGATCAGCGGCACGAAACTGTCGTCGCCGCTCGATGCGGGTGTGATGCTCGGCACGCTGCCGGCCATGTCGACGCTGATCGCGGCCGTCGTGCTGCGCGAGCGGCAGACGCCGCGCGACTGGCTGGCCGCCGCGCTCGCCACGGCCGGCGTGCTGTTCGTCACGTTCGCGCCGGGCCACGCGATGCCGTCGCTGCAAACACTTGCCGGCGATGCGCTGGTGCTGGCGGCCGTCGCATGCGAAGCGGTCTTCATCCTGCTCAACCGACGGCTTGCCGCACCGGTCCCGCCGCTCGCGCTCTCCACCGCGATGTCGGGCCTCGGCTTCGTGCTCGCACTCGTGCCGGCCGCGTTCGAATGGCAAGCAGTGGCGAGCGGCTGGACCGTCGGCGCCGTATCGGCGATCGTCTACTACGCGTTGATTCCGACCGTGCTCGGCTACCTGTGCTGGTATGCGGGTTCGGCCCGCACGAGCGGCACCGAGGCGGCCCTGTTCACGGCGGTCGCGCCGGTTTCGGCCGTGCTGTTCGCGGTCGCACTGTTCGGCGAAACGCTGACCGGCACGCGTGTCGCGGGCATCTCGCTCGTCGTCGCCGGCATGCTCGTCGGCGCGACGCGACGGCGCGAGCCGCCTGGCGCATCACGCGCTACGCTCGCCGCGCGGACCGCCATCGACTGACTCGCGCGTTCATTGCCTCGCGGCGAAAAGGGCTCCGGCACCCTGCCGTCGCATCGCCTGCCGATCGCCACCTTTCCGCGATGCAGCCGGCGACTGTAGGAATGTGTCCTCGCACCGCAAAACCGTTGCGCACGGCTGCGCAAGATGCAATATTCGCGTGGCCACACCCTTTGACAACCATCGAACAACAATCCGCCAAGCAATGAACAGGAAGGAAGCCAAAACAAGAATCGCGGTGCTGCTGTCCGCGGGAACGAGGAAGGCCGACACATTGGCCGAACTGTCCGGACAGGGGCTCAAGGATCGCGTGCTCGCGCACCTGATCGCATCGCGCCCGGACCCCGAACGCTGCCGCAAGAACAAGGTGCACGTCCGGATCCTGATCGCGCTCGGCATCGCCCAGTTGGTCATCAGCCTGATGCTTGCGTATTACTTCTTCGTATCCGGTGCCGGCAACGTCCTCGTCACCGTCTTCCTTGCGCTGACCGTGCCGCTGTCGCTGCTGTTCATCTGGGGCTTCGCGACCCATCGGGTGGGCGCATATCACGCGTTCATCGTGCTGTCGCTGCTGCAGATACCGAAGGCCGTCGCCGATCTCGGGCGCGATCCGGCGGCCGCGCTGCCGAGTCTCGCGATCACGGTCGTGCTGGTCGGTTACGTGTGGTTCGTCCGCACCCGGTTGTTCCCCGACTACGGCTGGTTCACGCCGCGCAAGGTCGAAGGCCGCTACGCGTTCGTGGAACGCGCCTGACGCCACCGGCATCGACCCGCGCGTAAAAAAAGGCGCCGAGCCTCCCCGCAATCGCGGGAAGGCCGGCGCCTTCTGCATACCGGAACCGGTCGGCTTACTTGGCCTTTTCAGCCGAATCGCTGATCGCCTGGCCGCCCTTCGAAATGTCCTGGCCCACGCCGGCGACCGTATTGCAACCGGCGAGCGCCGCGGTCACCACCAGCAGCATTGCAGCAATCGTACGCGTCATTCTCATTCTCCTTCGAATCAACATGCCCATTCGGGCGAATCGTGTGCGGCTGGCGCCCGGCACGCTGCCGGACACGGGGCCTGACCTGATTATACGGAGACGCAGGCCGCGCGCCAGTACGGCTCCGCCGAGTGTCATACGCACCACACCGCGCATGCGCGCAGATTTTTCTTGACTTCATTGCGGCAGGAACTAATATACGCACCGCGTATATTTTCCGCCCAGGAGCCGCCGATGACCGTTCCCCAGCAAGCCTTCCTCCGCGACGCGATGCGCCGCCTCAACATGACCCGCGAGGCATTCGCGAATCGCATCGGCGTCAGCCGGCGCGCGCTGGATACCTGGCTGCTTCCGGACGATTCGCAGGAATCGCGCGGGATGCCCGAGATCGTCGAACGCTTCGTGTCCGAAATCGTCGAGCGCTCGGCACCGGATGGCGAGAACTATACGCAAAGCGTAGATAAACAAGGGCTCGCGAAGCAATTCCTGTTCGAAGGCAAGCCGCAACTGATCTCCGTCGACCAGTTCTCGCGGGATTCGGTCGAGGCGCTGTTCCGCGTGGCCGATGTCATGCAGCCGATCGCGCGCCGCCACAAGATTTCGCGCGTGCTCGAAGGTGCGGTGCTCGGCAACCTGTTCTTCGAGGCCAGCACGCGCACGCGCGTGTCGTTCGGCGCGGCCTTCTGCCGGCTCGGCGGCTCGGTGTGCGATACGACGGGGTTCACGTTCTCGTCGATGGCCAAGGGCGAATCGATCTACGACACGAGCCGCGTGATGGCTGGCTACGTCGACGCGCTCGTGATCCGCCATCCGGAAAAAGGCTCGGTGGCCGAATTCGCGCGCGCGACCAACCTGCCGGTGATCAACGGCGGTGACGGCCCCGGCGAGCACCCGAGCCAGGCGCTGCTCGACCTCTATACGATCCAGCGCGAGTTTTCGCGACTCGGCAAGATAGTCGACGGCGCGCACATCGCGCTGGTCGGCGACCTGAAATACGGCCGCACCGTGCACTCGCTGGTCAAGCTGCTCGCGCTGTACCGCGGGCTGAAGTTCACGCTCGTGTCGCCGCCGACGCTCGAGATGCCGACGTACATCGTCGAGCAGATCGCGACGAACGGCCATGTGGTCGAGCAGACCAACGACCTCGCGGCCGGGCTGCGCGGCGCGGATGTGGTCTACGCGACGCGAATTCAGAAGGAGCGCTTCACCGACGAGTCGTTCGAAGGCTATACGCCGGATTTCCAGATCAACCAGGCGCTGGTCGACGCGGTGTGCAAGCCCGACACGCTGATCATGCACCCGCTGCCGCGCGACAGCCGGCCCGGCGCGAACGACCTGTCGGTCGACCTGAACCGCGACCCGCGTCTCGCGATCTTCCGGCAGACCGACAACGGCATTCCGGTGCGGATGGCGATCTTCGCGGTACTGCTGGGTGTCGAGAATCTCGTCCAGCATTCGATGCGCGACGCGACGTGGCGCCCGCCGGCATACCTCGGGCCGGAAGACGCGGTGTTTCACGGGATCGACTGACCTGCGGCCGGTGTCGCGCGCCTGAACGCGGGATTGCGTCAGTTCAACGGCCACGCGCAGACATCACGCACCCAACGCGCCGGCTTGCACGGCGCGTTGTCATTTTCGGCGCCGGTAACAACGTGACGGCGCCTAACCCGGCGTCAGGCGGTCCAAGGGTCGATCACACGCAGGCCTGCTGCCTCGAACGGCGCGACGTCGCGCGTGGCCACCTTGGCATTTTGCAGTCACTCGGCGCCCCGCGACGCAACCACTCTAGTCCCACCGCCCAGCCCTTCATACTCGGCCAATCGGCCATCCTTCCCCGCCCCACAAGCCTTCGACCACCCCGCAACATTCGTCAACACTTCCCTTACAAACGAGAACAAGAACGCTTCTCATTTAACAGGAAATTACATAGAATGCCGCCTGAAAACAAATCGTAATAATTCCCGGCGGCGTGCACATTTCCGCATCGCAGTGCCTCCGGGGCCACACCACGAGGTCGAAGCGCACCATGAAATCCCGTCCGGACGAGCTGAAGCTCGGTAAGTTCACCACCTTGTGCAGCGTGCTCGCCGCGAGCCCCGCGTTCGCCGACGGTACGCCGCCCGCGGCGCCCGCCAGCACCGAAGGCCACCTCGCGCCGATCGAGATCCAGGGCAAGACCGAGCACAGCTACAAGGCCGACTTTTCCGCTTCCGCGAAATTCACCGCGCCGCTCGTCGACACGCCGAAATCCGTCACCGTGATTCCGCAGGAACTGATCCAGAGCAGCGGCGCGGCGACGCTGACCGAAGCGCTGCGCACCGTGCCCGGCATCACGTTCGGCGCCGGCGAAGGCGGCAACCCGCTCGGCGACCGTCCGTTCATTCGCGGCTACGACACGCAGGGCAGCATGTTCGTCGACGGCATGCGCGACACGGGCGCCACCACGCGCGAGATCTTCAATACCGAACGCGTCGAGATCACGAAGGGTTCCGACGGCGCGTACGGCGGCCGCGGCGGCGCCGGCGGCAGCATCAACCTGATCACGAAGGCCCCGCACCTCGGCACGACGGCCGCCGCGAGCGCGGGCCTCGGCACCGACCGCTATCGCCGCTTCACCGCCGACGGCAACTGGCAGTTCGCCGAGCACGCCGCGTTCCGCCTGAACCTGATGAGCCACAACAACGACGTCGCCGGTCGCGATGCCGTCAACAACGAGCGCTGGGGCGTCGCGCCGTCGATCGCGTTCGGCCTCGGCACGCCGACGCGCGTGACCGCGAGCTACTACCACCTGCAGACGGACGACATGCCCGACGGCGGCATCCCGTACTTCTACACGACGTCGAACAAGCCCGCGAACGTCGGCACGATCTATCCGGCGCCCGTCGATCGCCACAACTTCTACGGCCTGATCGACCGCGACTTCCGCAAGACCACGTCGGACATCAGCACGATCAAGATCGAGCACGACATCACGCCGAACCTCACGGTGCGCAACACCACGCGCTACACGGAATCGACACAGGACTACATCTGGACGCAGCCGGACGACAGCCAGGGCAACGTGGTGAACGGCAAGGTCTGGCGCCGCAACAACAACCGCAACAGCTCGATCAACAGCCTCGCGAACCTGACCGAGCTGTTCGGCGAATTCCGCACGGGCCCGTTCAAGCACAGCTTCACGACCGGTATCGAGCTGTCGCGCGAATGGGGCAAGCGCGATTCGTACACGGTCGCGACCGACAAGGGCACGATCTGCCAGAAAGGCATCGGCGCCGCGTCGGGCTACAACTGCACGAGCCTGTGGTCGCCGAACCCGAACGATCCGTGGGCCGGTTCGATCACGCGCAACAACGACTACGCGCATGCGCGCACCACGACGAAGTCGATCTACGGCTTCGACACGATCGAGATCACGCCGCGCTGGCAAGTCAACGCCGGCGTGCGCGTCGACGACTACTCGACCCGCTTCACCGATACCAAGGCGAATGGCGGCAAGACCTATACGCGCGACGACACGCTCTTCAACTGGCAGGCCGGCCTCGTGTTCAAGCCCGCGCAGAACGGCAGCATCTACGCGTCGTATGCGACCTCGTCGACGCCCGCCGGCATGATGCTCGGCGAAGGCAGCGAAACGCAGTCGCTCACGCCGGGCCGCGGCGGCGTCGGCCCGAACGCCGATCAGCTTTCGCCGGAAAAAAACCGCAGCATCGAGCTCGGCACGAAGTGGAACGTGCTGAACGACAAGCTGTCGCTGACGGCCGCGCTGTTCCAGATCGACACGACCAACGCACGCGTGACGCTGCCGAACAACCAGTACGCGATGGTCGGCAACAAGCGCGTGCAGGGTCTCGAGCTCGGCCTCGCCGGCCAGATCACGAAGCAATGGCAGGTGTTCGGCGGCTACACGTACATGAAGAGCCAACTGCGCGACAACGGCAAGGACGCCGCGAACAACGGCAACCGCTTCCCGAACACGCCGAAGCACAGCCTGACGATGTGGTCGAACTACGACGTCACGCCGAAGTTCACGGTCGGCGGCGGCGCGTTCTATATGTCGGAAGTATTCGGCGATCCCGCGAACCTGCGCGCCGTGCCGTCGTACTGGCGCTTCGACGCGATGGCGCAGTACCGGATCAACAAGAAGCTCGACCTGCAACTGAACGTCAACAACCTGTTCAACCGCACCTACTTCGATCAGGCGTATCCGGCGCACTATGCGTCGATCGCGCCCGGCCGTTCGGCGTTCGTCACGCTGAACGCGCGCTACTGATCGATGGAAGCCGTGTCGCTGAAAGCGCTCGCGTCGGTATCGCCGCGCGAGTTCGCCGACATCCTGGCCGGGCCGCCCGAGCGCGCCGCCGCGTGGGTCGCCGCGGCGGCCGACCACGGCATCGTCGACGCACAGGCCGTGTACGGGCAATACCTGCTCGACGGGCACGGCGTCGCACGCGATCCGGCCGCCGCGTTCAACTGGTTCCGGCATGCCGCGCGGGCCGGCCACCCGATGGCGATGAACATGCTCGGGCGCTGCTACGAGTTCGGCTGGGGCACGGCCGCCTGCGCGCCGGTCGCCGTGTACTGGTACCGGCTCGCCGCGCAGGCGGGCCTCGACTGGGGCATGTACAACTACGCGACCGCACTCGCCCTCGGCCACGGCGTCGACGAGAACCGCGCCGACGCGCTCGACTGGTTCCGCCGCGCGGCCGCGCTCGGCCATGCGAAATCGATCAACCTGATCGGCGGGTTCTACGAGGACGGCTGGGTCGTAGCGGTCGACACCGACGCCGCGTTCGACCACTATCGCCGCGCCGCCATTGCCGGGGACTTCCGCGGCCAGTTCAACTATGCACGGCTGCTCGCCGAGCGCGGACGCATCGACGAAGCGCTCGCGTGGCTCGCGCGGGTGCCGGCCACCGCGACACCCGCATTCATCGCGAAGATGCGCGCGTATCTCGTGTCGTCGCCGCTCGACGCTTTTCGTTCGGTGGCCATGCAGCTGGCACCGCACGCCATGGAATTCGCATCATGATGCTTCATATCCCCGGTGTACTAACCAAGGCACAGGTCGCGCAATGCCGCGAGATGCTCGATACCGCCGACTGGGTCGACGGCAACGCGACGTCCGGCGCGCAGTCGGCGCTCGCGAAACGGAATCGGCAATTGCCGGAAGGCTCGCCGGTCGCGCGCACCGTCGGCGACGCGATCCAGGATGCGCTCGCCCGCCATCCGCTGTTCTTTTCGGCGGCGCTGCCGCTCAAGGTGTTTCCGCCGCTGTTCAATCGCTATGAAGGCGGCGAGACGTTCGGCACGCACGTCGACAACGCGATCCGGCTGCTGCGTGGCACGGATTTCCGCGTGCGCAGCGATCTGTCGGCGACGCTGTTTCTCGAGGAACCCGATGCGTACGACGGCGGCGAGCTGTGCGTCGAGGATACGTACGGCGTGCATCGTGCGAAGCTGCCGGCGGGCGACCTCGTGCTGTATCCGGCGTCGAGCCTGCATCACGTGACGCCTGTGACGCGTGGCGAGCGCGTCGCGTCATTCTTCTGGATTCAGAGCATGGTGCGCGACGACGGTGATCGCACGCTGCTGTTTCAGCTCGATACGCAGATTCAGGCGCTTTCCGCAGAAAAAGGGGCGAAGGACCCGGTGGTCATTTCGCTCACCGGGATTTATCACAATCTGTTGAGGAAGTGGGCGGATGCGTAGCCTGAGTCGGTCGCGCGCCGGCGCTCGCGCCGCGTCGAAAGACGGGTCCAAAACGATCTCGTCAAATGACCCCACTCATATCGCGATGCCGCTCACTCCCGTATCGAAATCCGAATTCAAGGCTCGCGCACTCGAACACCTCCGGCTCATCGAAGCGTCGGGCGAAGACCTGATCGTCACCGACCACGGCAAACCGACGCTCGAGATTCGACCGTATCGCTCGCGCGAAGCTCAGCCGCTGGACATATTGCGTGGTTCGGTCATGCGCTACGACAATCCTCTCGATCCGATTGCGAAAGAGGATTGGGAGACGTCGCTGTGATCGTGCTGGATACGCATGCATCGGCGTGATGGGCAGCGGGCGACTCTGCGCTCGGTTGATCACCCGCGACGAAAAAATCCGCGCGTACGCGCACGTCAGGACGCTTTGGTAAGCGTCGCCGGCCCCGTAGCTCGAACCGCCGCGCATCTTCCGCCCGACTCTGGCATATTGCCGATTCGTCTGACCAAAACGACCGCGGCCGCCCCATTCAACATCGGCCCGCGGCCCGCAACCGTCCTCGCGCCACTTGCCCGCTACCGTGATACCGCTCTCCGATCCCGCCGTCCGCTCGATCGCCCTGCAAGAGTCACACGAAGGGTTCGTCGATCTCGCAGGCTTCCATGACCGCATCGCCGTCGATCTCGACCGCCGCGATATCGAAAGCAGGAGCCCGCATTTCCTGAAAGTGCGTCGCAGTGTGGCGGAACGGCTGATCGCCGCCGCGCACGCGTTGCCCGCCGGCCTGCGCCTGTACGTCAAGGAAGGCTATCGCCCGCTGGCCCTGCAGCGCCGGTCCTTCACCGAGCATCTCGCGCATCTGCGCCGGACGCTGAATCCGCTGCCGGACGAAGACACCCTGGTCGCCCTGACCAGCCACTACGTCGCACTGCCGGAAGTCGCCGCCCATCCGACGGGCGCCGCCATCGACCTCACGCTGATCTCGGCGGAAGGCATCGAGATCGACATGGGCACCATCATGAACGCCACCGACCAGGAATCGTCCGGCGCGTGCTACACGCACAACACATTCATCAGCCGCGCGGCCGCGCGAAACCGCCAGATCCTGATCGGCGCGCTGACCCGCGCCGGCTTCACGAATTACCCGTCCGAATGGTGGCATTGGTCGTTCGGCGACCGCTATTGGGCCGTCATGCAGAACGAATCACACGCAATTTACGGTCCCGTCGAGGAAAGCATGCTCGACGAAGCGTCGCGATGACGGTTTTCCCGATCCGGCATACGTGACTCGGTAACATCCTCACTTGCCGATCCCCGTGTGCTCCCGCACAATCGCAGCACCTGCCTCACTCCCCCCGCGCCGATGTCCTATGCGTCACTCGCCACCGGCGTCCTGCTCGCCGGCGGCCTTGGTCAACGCTTCGACCCGAGCGGTCTGCACAGCAAGCTGCTCGCTCGGCTTCCCGACGGCACGCCGGTCGCAGTCGCCGCCGCCCGCCGTCTCGCGGCCGCCACCGCCGACGTGATCGCCGTCGTGCGTCCCGGCGCCGAAAAGCTTGCGATGCTGCTGAACGAAGCTGGCTGCCAGGTCGTGTATGCACCCGACGCGTTGCGCGGCATGGGCGCGAGCCTCGCGGCCGGCGTCCGCACGACCCCCGACGCGAATGGCTGGCTCGTCGCGCTCGGCGACATGCCGTGGATCGCGGCGTCCACCTACGAAACGGTCGCACGCGCACTCGAAACCGACGACGCGTCGATCGTCGCACCCGCGCATCGCGGCGTACGCGGCCATCCGGTCGGTTTTGCCGCGCACCACTTCGATGCGCTCGCCGCCCTCGACGGCGACACGGGCGCCCGCGCACTGTTCGCCAGCGCGCCGGTGACGCTGCTCGACGTCGACGATCCCGGCATCCTGCGCGACGTCGATACCCCGGCGGATTTGCGCTGACTTCGATCGCACGGGCCGTGCAGTATCCCGCACGAACACCGCCAATAAGCGAATTTCTCCGACGATCGACGCCCCGTAACAAGAATCCCGCTGCAAACGCGTGCCCGATTGCCTATAACGGAGACGAGGCGCGTCCGCCGCGCCACCGCCGTCACGCACTGCACGAGTTCTCCATGAGCGATCACACGACCCCGACGCCCGAGCCACCGGCCGATCCGAACCGCGATCCGGAAGACGATCCGTTCTCGTCGCCACCCGGCCATCACGACAACCCGCAGCAGCCGGACGGTCCACCGAGCAAGGACCCGGTCTAGCCGCACACTGCCCCGCTCCGCGAATGCAGCGCGCTACTGCCGTAACGGGGCCTAGCGCGCGGTATATCCGCCGTCGATCGGCAACGACACGCCGCTGATCATCGACGCCGCATCGCTCAGCAAAAACAGGATCGGTTCGACGACTTCGTGCGGCTCCGCGAACCGGCCGAGCGGAATCGCAGCGAGCATCGGCGCACGCTTCTCCGGTTCGCTCCACGCGAACTGCGCCATCGGCGTGAGCGTGACGGTCGGGTTCACACTGTTCACACGAATGCCGTGCGGCCCGAGTTCGATGCACAGCACGCGCGTGATCGCGTCCATCGCTGCCTTCGATGCGCAATAGCTCAGATGCGCGGGCAGGCCGACGAGCGCCGCCTGACTCGACACGTTGACGATGCTGCCCCGTGCGTGCGCCGCGCCGCGTCCGTCGCGTTCGATCATCTTGCGCGCCACGGCCCGCGCGACGAGCGCCGCGCCGCGCGCATTGACGGCCATCACGTGGTCGAACTGCGCGGCGCAGACCTCGAGAGCCGGTTCGAGCGACGCGATCCCCGCACAATTGACGAGGCCGTCGAACGCGTCGTACGCGGCGAGTGCTGCGTCGATCGCGTGTTGATCGCCGCCGACATCCAGGCGCAACGTATCGCACGCAATCTCGCCGGCGAGCGTGTCGAGCGCGGCCATGTCGCGCCCCGCCGCGACGACGCGCGCACCCGCCTGCGCCAGCGCGACCGCGCATGCGCGGCCGATTCCGCTCGAGGCACCCGTGACGAGCATCGTTGCCCCGCTGAAATCGAATCGTGTGTTCATGATGACGTGCCCAGCCTGTGCATGATCGGCTTGAGTGCCGGATACAGCGCCGTGTAGAGCGCAAAACGCGCGTCGTACGTTTGCACGCGATCGGCATCGGGCCGTGCACGCTCGACGAGTGTGACCCAGCCGCCCTGCGCGTCATCGCGCGACACGAGCCCCGCGCCGACGCCCGCGAGCAGCGCGGCGCCCATCGCGGCTTCGACGTCCTGCTCGATCGTCCATACCGGAAAGCCCGTCACGTCCGCGATGATCTGCATCCACAGCGCCGAATGCGCGGCGCCGCCGACGACGATCAATCGGTCGTCCAGCGCCACCGCGCCGCGGCGGCCGGCCTCGATGTTGTGGCGCAACGCGAACGCGACGCCTTCGAGCACCGCACGATAAAGATGCGCACGGGTATGCGCGAGACTCAGCCCGACGAACGCGCCGCTCGCCTTCGCGTCCCATACCGGGCTGCGCTCGCCCATCAGGTATGGCAGGAACAGCACGCCGTCGGCGCCGGCCGGCACGCGCTCGGCCGCCTCCTCGAGCAGCACGTGCGGATCGCCGTGCGGCAACAGGCGCGCCGCATCGATTTCCGCGTGGCAGAACTGGTCGCGAAACCACGCGACCGACGCGCCGGCCGTAATTGCCCCGCCGAACACATACAGGTCGCGCTGCCCGTCGAACACGTGCGGCATGCTGACGAGGCCATGGCGCGCATCGACATGCCGGTTCACGTAACCCCAGCACATGCTGGTGCCGATCATCGCGACGTGCTGCCCGGTACGCGTCGCGCCGGCCGCGAAGGTCGCCACTGCGGCATCGACGCCGCCCGCGACGACCGGCGTGCCCGCCGGCAGCCCGAATTGCGCGGTCCATTGCGACAGCAGGCCGCCGACGACGTCCGTCGAATCGACCAGCCGCTCGGGCATCATCGTCGCCGGAATGCCGAGCATGTCGAGCGCGTCGTCGGACCACTCGCGACGCGCGACGTCGTACACGCCGCCGATATTGCCGGCCGAACTGTGGTCGACCGCGACTTCGCCGGTCAGCAGGTAGATCACGTACGCGTTCGGCGGCAGGAAATAGCGCACGTTCGCCCACACGTCGGGCCGCTGATCGCGCAGCCACAGCATCTTGGTGAAGCCGTAGTAGCTGTCGACGCCGTTGCCGGTGATCACGCGTAGCCGCTCGACGTTCACGTGTTCGTTGACCCAGTCGACTTCGGCGGTCGCGCGCCGGTCCATCCAGATCAGGCACGGATGCAGCGGCCGCATGTCGATGTCGACCGGGATGCCCGAGCCGCCGTACAGGCTGCTCACGCACACCGCACGGATCGCGTCGGCCGGCACGCCCTGCGCCCGCGCGTCGCTCACGCAGCCCGCGATGCAGTCGCGCACCGCGTCGAACCACACCTGCGGCCACTGCTCGGCCCACAGCGGACGCGGCGTATCGGGCTGGTAGCCGGACGAGCGCCGCGCGACGATCGTGCCGTGCCGGTCGACGAGCAGCGCCTTGGTGCTCTGCGTGCCGATGTCGACGCCTATGACGTATTCCATGATGTCTCCGGTGAGGCGCACGCCGGCCGTCAGCGGGCCGGCTTCAGCAGCACCTTGATCGATTCGGGCGATTTCGCGACACGGATCGCATCGTCCCAGTCTTCCAGCGCGAAACCGTGCGTGACGATGCCCTTCGACGTGACGAGCCCGCGCGCGAGCAGGTCGATCGCGACCGGATAGCAGTATGGCCCGAGGTGCGCACCGCGTACGTCGAGCTCCTTGCGGTCGCCGATGATCGACCAATCGACGGTCGCATCCTCGCCGAACACGCTGAATTCGACGAAGCGGCCGAGCTTGCGGATCAGGTCGAGCCCCTGGTTCACGCCGACCGGCGCGCCGGTCGTCTCGATGTACACGTCGCAGCCGTAGCCGTCGGTGAGCGCGCGGACGATCTCGCGCGCGTCGTCGCGCTGCGGGTTGATCGTCACGTCGGCGCCGTACTGGCGCGCGAGTTCGAGCCGTTCGTCGATCAGGTCGATCACGACGAGTTTCTTCGGCGTCTTCAGGTGCGCGACCTGCGTCATCATCAGCCCGAGCGGGCCCGCGCCCGCGATCACGACGACGTCGTCGAGCTGGACGTCGCCGCGGTTCACCGTGTGGATCGCGCACGACAGCGGCTCGATGATCGCCGCATCCTCGAGCGATACGCCGAGCGGAATCTTGTGAACGATCGCGGTCGGCGGAATGCGCATGTACTCGGCCATCCCGCCGTCGGCGACCTCGCGCTGGAAACCGAAGATATTGTGTACCTCGCACATCCAGTACTGGCCCGACTTGCAGTAGCGGCACTTGCCGCACGGCACGATCTGCTCGGCGATCACGCGGTCGCCCAGCGCCACGCCGAAATGCTCGGCCGCGCCGTCGCCGAGCGCCTCGACATGGCCGAAGAATTCATGGCCGGGAATGACCGGCGCCTTCACCCACGGGCTGGGGCCGCCCCAGAACATCTTGGCGCCGGTGTAGCACTTGCAGTCGCTCGCGCAGATCCCGCACGCGGCGATGCGGATCACGAGTTCGTTCGCGCCGGGATTCGGCTTCGCGACCTGCTCGACGCGATAGTCCTCGGGGCCGTGGCAGACGACCGCGGTCATGCGCGGCTGGGCTTCGGGTGTCGTCATGAGTTGTCTCTTTCCTGAGTGATTCGGATGGCTGATTGATTGATCGTTACCGCGATCGCTCACGGCTGATGTAGATCGCGAGCAGGATGATTCCGCCCTTGATCACGTTCTGCACATACGGGTTCACGCCGATCATGTTGAGCCCGTTGTTGAGCACGCCGAGCAGCAGCGCGCCGACCAGCGTGCCGAGGATCGCCCCGCGCCCGCCGGAGATCGACGTGCCGCCCATCACGACGGCCGCGATCGCGTCGAGTTCGAAGCCCACGCCCGCGTTCGGCTGCCCGCTCATCAGGCGTCCGGTCAGCACGATCGCGGCGAGCGCCGACGTGAGCCCGGCCAGCGTGTAGACGATCAGCTTCACGCGCGCGACTCGCACGCCGGTGAGCCGCGTCGCCTGCTCGTTGCCGCCGATCGCATACACGTAGCGGCCGAACGGCATCCGGTCGAGCAGCAGCCACGCGATCGCATAGACCACCAGCATGATCAGCACCGGCGCCTGGATGCCGAGCACCTTGCCGCTGCCGAAGAACGCGACCCAGTCGGGCAGCCCGTCGATCGGATAGCCGCCCGTGTAGATCAGCGCGAGGCCGCGTGCGATGCCCATCGTCGCGAGCGTGACGATGATCGGCGGCATCCCGGCGAACGCGACGAACACGCCGTTCAGGAAGCCGAAGCCGAGGCCGACCGCGATGCCGATCGCCAGCGCGGCGACCGCGTTGACGCCCGCGACCATCAACCCGGCCGCGAGCGTGCCCGACAGCGCCATCACCGAGCCGACCGACAGGTCGATCCCGCCGGTCAGGATCACGCAGGTCATGCCGACCGCGATGATCGCGTTGATCGACACCTGGCGCAGCACGTTCTCGAGGTTCGCGGCGGACAGGAAGCTGGGGCTCGCGATCATCATCGCGATGCACACGACGATCAGGCCGACGAGCGGATAGAACAGCGTCGAGCGGCGCAACTGCGCCCACATCGCGCGGGGCGGCGGCGCGTCGCCGTTTCCGGCGGTGGCCGCGAGCGTCGTGGAAGGCGTGGAAGAAGAATCAGGCAGGTTCATGGGTCGCTCCTCGCGTGCCGGCCGTGGCATAGGTCATGACCGTGTCGGGATCGATCTCGTCGCCTTCGAGCGTCGCCTCGATGCGGCCCTGCCGGAACACGGCGACGCGATCGCACATGCCGACGATTTCCGGCAATTCGGACGAGATCATGATGATGGCGTAGCCGCGCGCGGTGAGTTCGCGCATCAGCCCGTAGATTTCGGCTTTCGCGCCGACGTCGATGCCGCGCGTCGGCTCGTCGAAGATCAGCACCGACGTGTGATGGTTCAGCCAGCGCGCGATCACGACCTTCTGCTGGTTGCCGCCGGACAGCGTCGCGACCTCGGTGTGGATCGACGGCGCCTTCACGCCGACGCGCCGCATCACGTCGTGCGTGGTGCGCGCTTCGCCGCGCCGGTCGATCAGCCAGCGCATCGACCGGTACTTGCCGAGGTTGTTCAGCGAGATGTTGTCGCGAATCGAGAACGACGTGACGAGCCCTTCCGTCTTGCGGCTTTCCGGCAGAATGCCGATGCCCGCGCGCAACGCATCGGCCGGATCGGCGAGCTTCGCCGCCGCGCCGCGCACGCGCAGTTCCTTGCGATGCGCGCGCGTCGCGCCGATCACCGCGAGCGCGGTTTCGGTGCGTCCCGAACCGACGAGCCCCGCGAAACCGAGGATCTCGCCTTCACGCAGCGCGAAGCGGTTCACCGGGCCGTCGCGCTCGATCTGCAGCGCATCGACTTCGAGCACGGCCGGCGCGTCGGCCGGCAATACCGGCTTCGGCGGAAAGCTGCTTTCGATCCGGCGACCGACCATCATGCGCACCAGTTGCTCGACGTCGGTGCGCGCGACCTCGGTCGTCGCGACGTACTGGCCGTCGCGCAGCACCGTAATGCGGTCGCACACCACGAAGATTTCGTCGAGGTGATGCGAGATGAAGATCATCGCGACGCCCTGCCGCTTCAGCTCGCGCATGATCGCGAACAGGTGCTCGGCCTCGGCCGGCGTAAGCGTCGCGGTCGGTTCGTCGAGGATCAGGATGCGCGCGTCGAGCGACAGCGCCTTGCCGATCTCGACGAACTGCTGCTGCGCGACCGACAGCGTACGGATCGGCGCATCCAGATCGATCGCCACGCCCAGGCGCGCGAAGATGGCCGCGGCCGCCGCGCGCATCCGCTTGCGGTCGCGCGCGCCCCAGCGATTGCGCAGCTCGCGGCCGAGGAACAGGTTGTCGACGGCATCGAGGTGCGGAATCAGGCTGAACTCCTGAAACACGATGCCGACGCCGGCCGCGACCGCGTCGTGATAATCCGCGAAATGGCGCGCGGCGCCGTCGATCTCGATCGTACCGGCATCCGGCTGGTGGATGCCGCACAGGATCTTCATCAGCGTCGACTTGCCCGCGCCGTTCTCGCCGAGCAGCGCATGGATCTCGCCGCGCGCGATTTCCAGATCGATGTCGGACAGCGCCTTCACGCCGGGAAAGCTTTTCGTGATGTGGCTGAGCCTGAGTATCGTGTCCATCGGCTTCTCCGTGCGAAGGGCGTCGGCCACGCCGCCGCCCTTCGCGTCGCGTCGCACGTCGTTCACCAGCTGAAACCCTTCGCGTTGCCGCGATCGACGACCTTCACGTCGACGGGAATCGCCTTCGGCACCGTCGCGCCCCACTTGCGCGCGATCGCGATGCCGAGCGCGATGCGCACCTGGTCGGCCGGGAACTGCGCGGTCGTCTCGATGAACTTCGAGTTCGGTTTCTGGATCGCGGCGATCGCCTCGGGTGCGCCGTCGACGCTCGTCAGCTTGATGTCCTTGCCGGAACCCTCGATCGCGGCGAGCGCGCCCATCGAGCCGCCGTCGTTCACGCTGAAGAGGCCCTTCAGGTTCGGATGCGCGGAGATCATGTTCTCGGTGACCGACAGCGCGGTCGCGCGCTCCTGCTTGCCGTTCTGCGTGTCGACGAGCTTCACGTTCGGGAATTTCGCGAGCCCGGCCTTGCAGCCGCGCACGCGTTCGAGAATCGGCACGACCGGAATGCCGTCGAGGATCGCGACCTCGCCGCTGCCGCCGATCGCCTTCGCGAGGTATTCGCACGACATCACGCCCGCGTCGTAATTCTTCGAGCCGACGAACGAATCGACCGGGCCGTTCGCGTTCGCATCGACGGCGACGACCACCGCGCCCGCCTTCTTCGCCTGCGTGATCGCCGACTGGATGCCGGTCGAATCGGTCGGGTTCACGAGCAGGATGTCGATCTTCTTCTGCAGCATGTCCTCGACGTCGCTCACCTGCTTGCTGACGTCGTGATGCGCGTCGGTGACGACGACCTGCGCACCGATCGACGCGGCCGCGTCGTTCAGCGCCTTCTGCATCGTCACGAAGTACGGGTTGTTCAGTTCCTGGAACGTCATGCCGATCCGCAGCGGCGCGGCATGCGCGGCGGCGGCGGCGGGCAACAGGGCCGCGCCGGCGAGCGCGGCAACGGCCGCCAGGCGGGCGGCGCGACGGGGGGATGTAGCGGGCGATGCGTGCGTCATGACGGTGTCTCCAAAAATTGTGTGCGGCTTTTTCGTGGGTGAATACGCCCCTCGCGACGTGAGCGACGCGATCGGCGGGGTAAAACGGCGGGGAAACTCAGGCGGGCAACGGCCCGGCGGTCATCCGGGCTGCGGCGTGAGTTCGGGCGCACCGGGCGTCAGCACGCGCGGCGGCAGCGGATTACCGGTCGGCGCCGCATGCAGCGCCAGCTCGCGGCTGCGCGCGTTCAGGCGCTGCAGCGCGCGGAATTCGGACGGCGCCATCCCCTTCACCGCGCGGAACTGGCGGTTGAAGTTCGACACGTTGTTGAAGCCGGCCTGGAAACAGATGTCGGTGATGCTCGCGTCGTCGGCGAGCAGCATCTGGCAGGCGGACTCGATCCGCAGACGATTCACGTACTGGACGAACGGCATGCCGGTATGGCGATGGAACGTGCGCGAGAACGCGCTGACGCTCTGCCCGGTCAGTTGCGCGAGATCGGATTCGCGCAGCTCGGATGCGAGGTTCTTGCCGATATACGACAGCGCGTGGCTCAGGCGCGTGGGCGTGACGTCGGCCTGGTCGTACGCGGGGCTCGCGAGCAGCGTGCGTTCGGCCGCGCCGCACAGCCGCTCCAGGATCGTCATGAACAGCGCGATGCGGCGCATGCCGCGCGCGGTCAACAGTTCATCGAACAACGGCGCGATTGCAGCGCTCGTCGCGGCGTCGAAGCCGACCCCGCGCCGCGCGTCGTCCAGCAGCGTCTGCGCATCGCGGCATTCGGGGAACGCGTCCATGCAGCGGCGCACGAACGACGGATCGAACTGGATCACGAGATTGCGGCGCTCGACGGTTTCGCCTTCGGCCATGTCGCTGACCCAGTTGTGCGGCAGGTTCGGGCCCAGCAGCACGAGATGGCCGGGGCCGAACGAGCCGATGTGATCGCCGACGAAATACTTGCCGTGCGTCGCGACGATCAGGTGCAGCTCGAATTCGGGATGGAAATGCCAGCGGATCGTGCGGTACGGATAGCCGTGCGACCAGACCTTGAACGACTCGTCGCGTCGCACGTCGACCACTTCGAGATCGGGGTGCATCATGTTGGCGTCTCCATTCCCATATATTGCTGGCCGGCCTGTTCGGCTGTGCGCGCATCGCCGCGTGTCTCGCGCGGCGATGCGACCGGTCGCATGGGAAGCAATGTAGGTCGATCGAGCGCGCGGCTCCACCAACTTTACGCCTGATTTTCGATACTTTTTTGCCGCCCACCGGCTGAAATGGCGCCGGATGGCAAATTTGTTGCAGCGCGGAACGACGCGGGCGGCCGCCCGCGCCACGGCCAGCACCGGCTTATGCCGCCGCGTGCTCGCGCGCCGTGCGTACCTCGTACGTCTTCAGGTGGTTGTACGCGATCCGCAGCAGCGACAGCGTGTCTGTCGCCTGCGGGTCGCGCCGCGCGAGCAGGTCGCCGATCACGTGATCGGCTTCGACGCGCGCGTGGTTCTCGACGTCGCGCAGCATCGACGCGGTCAGCGGCGACGGCGTCAGCACCATCCGCTGCATCCGCTCGCTGGCCGCCGGATCGGGCCGGTGGCCGTTGTGTTCCGCGATCGCGCTGCATTCGGCGAGCATCGTCTCGAGCAGGCGGCGGCCGTCCGGCGCGGCGAGAATGTCGCCGATCGAACCGCGAAACAGCGACGTACTCGCGGCGAGCGTCGCGAGGAACACCCACTTGTCCCACATCCGCGCGGCGATGTCGTCGCTGAGCGTGGCGTCGAAACCCGCGCCGCCGAGCACGTCGGCCACCGCGCGCACGCGCGGCGATTCGCCGCCGGCAAGCTCGCCGAACGATACGCCGTGCGTGTCGTTCAGGTGCACGATGCGCTGCTCGCGATCGAGCGTCGCCGCGATCACGCACAACCCGCCGAGCACCGGCGCGGCGCCGAAGCGCTCGCGCAGCACGTCGAGATGGCGCATCCCGTTGAGCATCGGCAGGATCAATGTCTGCGGGCCGACGAACGGCGCGAACGATGCAATCGCGTCGTCGAGGCTGTACGCCTTGCAGCTCAGCAGCACGAGGTCGAACGGCGCGACGCCGGCGCCTGCATCGCCCGCGCGCACGGTCTGCACGTTCGCGAGCGTCAGGTCGCCGCGCGGGCTGCGGATCAGCAGCCCGTCGCGCGCGAGCGCGGCAGCGCGGCCGTCGCGCACCAGGAACGTCACGTCGCGCCCCGCCGCGACCAGCCGGCCGCCGAAGTATCCGCCGACCGCGCCGGCCCCTACCACCAGAATCCGCATCGTTGCCTCCTTTCGGTTTCGGTCGGCGTCGCGCTGCCGCCCGTGCGAGGCGCGACGCCGACCGTCGCCCGACAGTATAGCGGCCGCTGTTATGCATATGCATAGATGCCCGCGCTCGCGTCGCGGGCATGGGGAAATGACGGCTTCTAAGGGATTTCCCGTCTACGGCGACGCGCATGGCGCGCCGTCAAACCACTTATCCCGTCACGCCGCTCCGGCGAGCTTCCACGACTGACCGACCTCATACCATGCGCAATCTTTCCCTGAATCAGAAACTCGCCTCGATGATCGTCATCCTGTGGCTCGGCCTGCTCGTGATCGCCGGGCTCGGCGCATGGCAGACCCGCGCGTCGATGATCGCGGACCGCCGCGACCAGCTCGCATCGCTGGTCGCGCAGGCCGCGAGCGTGACCGATCACTACTACAAGCTGTCGCAGCAGAACGTGATGCCGGAAGCCGACGCGAAGCAGAAGGCGATCGAGGCGATCGCCGCGATGCGCCACGGCGCCGACGGCTATATCTCGATCAACGATTCGAAACCGGTGATCGTGATGCATCCGATCAAGGCCGAGCTCAACGGCAAGGACGTGTCGAACTTCACCGATCCGAACGGCAAGCACCTGTTCGTCGAGATCGTGAAGGCCGGCAACGCGGAAGGCGGCAAGGGCTTCGTCGAATATCTGTGGCCGAAGCCGGGCGCGGACAAGCCGCAGGAGAAAACCAGCGCCGTGCAGCGCTTCGCGCCGTGGGACTGGTACCTGGTGACCGGCATGTACATGAACGACGTGCGCTCGGCGGTACTCGCGAGCATCGGCCGCTGGCTGGCGATGACGGCCGTGCTCGGCGCGATCGCGACGGCCGTGATGGTGCTGGTGCTGAAAAGCGTGCGCGCGAGCCTCGGCGGCGAACTCGAAGCGGCGCTCGACGCCGCGCAGCGCATCGCGCAGGGCGACCTGACCGCGCGAGTAACCGTTAAGCACGACGATCGCGGCAGCCTGCTGCACGCGCTGCACACGATGCAAGGCGGGCTGATCGACATGGTGTCGCGCGTCCGGATGGGCACCGAGAACATCAACGTGGGCGCGAGCGAAATCGCATCCGGCAACACGGACCTGTCGCAGCGCACCGAGGAACAGGCGGCCGCGCTCGTGCAAACCGCGTCGAGCATGGACGAGATGACCGCGAACGTGAAGCAGAACGCGGACAGCGCCGCGCAGGCCGCGTCGCTCGCCGGCCAGGCCGCGCAGGTCGCGACGCGCGGCAGCGAAGTGGTCGACGACGTCGTGCGCACGATGAACGAGATCACCGACCGCTCGCACAAGATCGGCGACATCATCGGCGTGATCGACGGGATCGCGTTCCAGACCAACATCCTCGCACTGAACGCGGCCGTGGAAGCGGCCCGCGCGGGCGAACAGGGCCGCGGCTTCGCGGTGGTCGCGGCCGAAGTGCGATCGCTCGCGCAACGCTCGGCGACGGCGGCCAAGGAGATCAAGTCGCTGATCGTGTCGTCGAACGAGACGGTCCAGCACGGCGCGACGCTCGTCACGCATGCAGGCGAGACGATGGCCGAGATCGTGCAGTCGGTGCGGCGCGTGAACGAGATCCTCGACGAAATCAGCCACGCATCGCGCGAGCAGAGCGCCGGGATCGAGCAGGTCAACCGCGCGGTGGGCGAGATGGACCAGGTCACGCAGCAGAACGCGGCGCTCGTCGAACAGGCCGCGGCAGCCGCGCATTCGCTGCGCGATCAGGCCGAGGCGCTGCGCGACGCGGTGACGCGGTTCGCGTTGCCGGTCTGACGGCGCCCTGCCGCTCACGCCGCCCCGCCCAGCCCTCACACCGCCGGCCCCCTCACGCCGCGCTGCCCGCCCGCAGCGCGGCCTCCCCGCTCCCGAGCCCCAGCCCCGCCGCGCGCTGAATCAGCTCGACGTCGTTGTTCGCGCCGAGCTTCTTCATCGCGCTGATCTTCTGCGCGCTGACCGTCTGCTTGCCCTTGCTCAGGCGCTGTGCGATCGTCTTGATCGGCACGCCCGACAGATACAGTCGAATCACCTCGATCTCGCGCGCCGACAGCTTCACGGGCGGGTCGCCGCGCGTGCCGAGCGCGTCGACCGCGCGCCGGACGGACGGCGACAGATAGGCGCCGCCGCTGTAACTCGAATGGATCGCCGTGACGATGTGGCCGACCTCGTCGAGCTTGCTGACGACGCTCACGTGGCCAATCCCCAGGATCGAGCGGAAGATCAGCGGATTCTCGTTGGCGACCAGCGCGACGATCCCGACGTTCGGCCGCATGCGGCGCAGCCAGTCGAACAGCGCGAGGCCGTCCATCTGCTCGTCGCCGCGAATCGCATAGTCGACCAGCACGATGTCGCAGTCGACGCCGCCGAGCGACGCGACCAGTTCGGCCGCGCTCCGGTAGACCGCGACGAGCTCGATCGCGCAGCTGCCGCCTGCGATCTGCTCGATACCGGCCAGCGTCAACGGCCAGTCGTACGCGAAGACGATGCGAACATTGAATTTCCTCATGCGCAGTTCCTGGTAATTCACCGGCCGCGCCACGCGAATGTGTGCGGCGGGTTGGGCGTTGAAAGGACGTTCAGGCTATTTTTAGCCCGAACGTCGATTCTATGAACGTGCGCGGGGACGCGATATCGGACGGCGTACGAATTGGCCGCCGCAGACGTAATACGGGTTTGATATTTGCACCGGTCCGACGCCCGGCGGCCGGCGGTCGATTGCAGCGGCATCGGCCCGACGGCCAGGGTCGCGCGCCGCGCGGCCGGTCAGCAGGTAAAATTGCGCCTTTGCATGCCACCCCGGCCCGCCGGCGGCGAGCGACGCGCCGCTGCCGGCCGCGCGCCCCGCCCGTTCGCCGGCTTTGCCCGTACCGCCCGCTTTCCTCATGACCGATTCCGACCTGCAATCCGACGACACCTCCATCCACGAAGACGGCCTCTGGCGCGACAACGGCTGGACGGCCCGCATCATCAAGAACGAAGACGACGACGGCTGGGCCGTCGAGATGGTCAAGGACGGCGAGTCCGAGCCCGCGCTCGTCGGGCCGTGGACCATGGGCCGCGACAAGAAGAACCCGAAGCCGATGGACGCGAACGCGTTCCGCACGCTCGTGAAAACCGCGACCGAAGTGCTGATGCGGCACGAACAGCAGCGGCGCGCGCTGCTGCACAAGGAAGTGACGGTGCAGGACGAAGCCGGGCAGGATGTGTCGGTGACGCTCGACATCGTGCCGGACGAGTTCGAGCCGTATGCGCAGCTCAAGGCATTCGATCCGTATGGCGAGCTGCTGGCCGACGCGAAGGTGTCGGCCGGGTTCAAGCTCAACAAGGCCAGCGCCGAACGCTGGGTCGCCTCGGGCTTCGACCGGCCTGCCTGAGCCCGCACGGTGCGCCGACGCGCGATCAGGCGCCGGCGCCGCGCTCCGCGCGCGCGAGCCGGCGTGCGGCCAGCTTGCGCCGCACGAGCTGCTCGAACTGCTGCGTCGCGACCTCCGGGTCGCGCGCGGCGAGGCCCAGCAGGTTGCGCGCGAGCTGGATCGGCGTCAGCACGATACCCCACGGCAACCCCCACCAGCCGAGCGTGGCCGACGCGAGCAGCGCGAGCGCCTGCTTCCTGCGCCCGCAGCGGCGGCAGCACACGTGGCGCCGCGTCGCCCAGCGCGTGACGAACAGGAGCGACACGACGCGATGCGACGCGTGAACGTCGACCGGCCGCCCTTCTCGCAGGCAGATCGGGCATGGCCCGTAGCGCCAGTCGTCGACGTACTGCCGGACCTTCGCGTCGGGCACCCGTTCGGCCTCGACGACGACCGGATGCGCGTGCGCGCATGCCGGGCCGCAATAGCGGCGCCCGTCGATCGACTGCCCGCCGAGCAGGAACGTCCTGCCGCAGTGACTGCACTCTGCCACGATGACCTCGGATGAACGTGATGCGCCGCGTGCCGGTCGCGCGCACCTCGATGCGCGCGTGCCGGCCGGGCCATTTCATGTCTTAACGGCCGCCGCCGCGAGGTCTTGAGCGGTCGCGCGCCATGGCGCGTCAGCTGTGCAGCCCGTGCGCGATCATCAGACGGTAGAGCGTCGCGCGCGAGATGCCGAGCTCCGCCGCGACGTCCGCATGCTGGTGGCGGTGACGCAGCAGCGTTTCCTCGATCGCGTGCCGCTCGGCCTGCCGGCGCGCCTGCGCGAGCGTCGGCGGCCGCAGCGACGTGTACGGACGCAATTCGAGATCGGCGGCCGAGATCAGCGGGCCGTTCGTCATCACGACCGCGAAGCGGATCCGGTTGATCAGCTCGCGCACGTTGCCGGGCCACGGATAGTTGTGGATCGCCTCGATCGCGCACGGCGTGAAGCCGCGAATCCGGTACGAGCCGTCGTCGCGATAGCGCCGCAGCACGTCGTCGGCGAGCAGCATGATGTCGCGGCCGCGCATGCGCAGCGGCGGCTCGTCGATCCGCAGCACGCACAGGCGGTAATACAGGTCGGCGCGGAATCGCCCGGCCTGCATCGCGGCCTCGAGATCGACGTGGGTCGCCGACACGATCCGCACGTCGACCGGAATCGACGCATGCCCGCCGAGCCGCTCGATCTTGCCTTCCTGCAGGAACCGCAGCAGGCTCGCCTGGCTCTCGAACGGCATGTCGCCGATTTCGTCGAGAAACAGCGTGCCGCCGTGCGCGGCCTCGATGCGGCCGATCTTGCGCTGGTGCGCGCCGGTGAACGCGCCGCGCTCGTGGCCGAACAGTTCGGCCTGCAGCAGCGTCGTCGGGATGGCCGCGCAGTTCACGGCGACGAACGGTGCGTCGGCACGCGACGACTGCCGATGGATCGCCGCCGCCGTCAGTTCCTTGCCGGTGCCGGATTCGCCGGCGATGAACACGGTCGCCTCGGTGTTCGCGACCTTGCGGATCGTCGCGAACAGCCGGCGCATCGCGCCGCACGCGCCGATCATCGTGCCGCCGGGCGGCGGCGCCTCCGCGGCCGGGTCGCCGTCCGCGAGCTTCAGCATCCCGTACGCATGGCCGACGAGATAGCCGATCGTCGTGTAGGCCCCTGCATTGCGCACGTAGTCGAAGCAGCAGTGGCGGATCAGGCGCGCGATCGTGATGTTGCGCAGCCGCTCGCCGTCGGCGAGCGCGACCCAGCCGACCCGCGGGTCACGCAGCAGCGCCTCGAACGACGCGACGTCCGGCGACGCGAAGCTGCCGAAATCGACGATGCCCGCATGCGGACGGTTCGCCTTGACGAGATTCAGCGCGTCCGCGACGGTTTTGGCGCGCCATACGTCCCAGCCGCGCGACGCGAGCACATCGACGAGCGCTGCATCGTGTTGCTGCGACAGGTAGACGAGCGGCCGCGACGGCGCGACGGGATTGTGCCGGACCGCGATGAACGGCAGCGCGCTCACCAGCCGTTCGACATCCCGCGGGCCCGACATGCTCAGCTGACAGCAATGGTTCACGATCGCCTCGCCGCATAAGGGTATGTATCGGAGCGGCCGTTGCCCGATCGTGCGCGGCGGGGCCCGTGGTCCCGCGGCGCGGCGCCGCTCCGTCCTCGAATCGATACCGCGTCATCGGCAGAACACGACGCGCTGCGTGTAGATCTGCGGCTCGACGACAGGCTTCGTCGAGCCGTTGAGATCGTCGCGATAGGCGCGGTAGGTCTTGCCGTTCACCGTCACGTCCGACGCGCGGGCCGTCTCGATCCGGTCGAGCCCGGCGTGCCGCCATTCGTTCACCCGCTCCGCCGCCGTGACGCTCGACTCGCCCGCGATCTGCTGCGTGATCGCGCTGCCGTCGCTCCACGGCTGCGTCTGCATGTCCTCGGTGTGCTGCATCGCGCCGACCGTCTTGCCGGTCGACTTCGGCCCGTTCTGCGCGTCGAACGGCGCACCGCGGCCGTACACCGGCGATTGCCACGACGGCGCGTGACCCGCTTCCGGCATCATGTAGATCATCTGCGGATCGCCGATCATCATCATCGGCGCGCATGCCGTGTTGTCGGGACGGCCGAGCGTCGACAGCGCCTGCTGGACGCTCGCGGCATTCGCGAGGGTCTGCTCGCTCAGGATGACGAAGACCGCGGGATTCTGGAAAACCGACTGCGCAGCGGCCTGCACGCTGGCCAGCCACAAAGCGATCAAAAAGATCCTCATGATTGAGGCCTCCTTGCATCCTCGTCACGCAAAAAGAGGTGTTGACCTCGGGGATGGGAGCAACACCCGTCAAACCGGAAAAGACTGTCGGGCATCGGGCCGAGCGCCTGCCGTGCGACCCGCGCGCCGGTCGCACGGCAAACCGGCCCGCACGCCTACGACGAGGTACTCGTCGAGATGACGGTCGGCGCCGGCGCGACCGGTGCAGCCGGTGCGGCCTGCTTGTCGACCGTGGCCGGCGGCAACGCTTGCGCCGGATCGGTCAGCGCAGGCATGCCGGCGGCTTGTGCAGCCGCGGTGCCAGCCGATTCGACCGCGTCCGGGACTTTCGCGTCCGCTGCCGGCATGTCGGCAGGCGCAGCGGCGACGGCAGGCTGCGGGGCCGCCGGTGCAGGCGCTTCGGCGGTCGCCTGCGGCGCCGGCTCGGCCGCCTTCGCATCGGCGGCAGGCGCCGCGACGACGGCTGCCGCCGGCATCGGTTCGGCAACCGGCTCGCCGACGGCCTGGGCCGTGTCGGTCGCGGCTGGCATCGGCTCCGGCGCCTTGTCGGCGACGGGCTGGGCAGGCTCGGGGGCCTTGTCCGCGACGGCCGGGGCAGGCTCGGGCGTCTTGTCGGCAACCGCCGGAGCAGCCTCGGGAGCTTTGTCGGCAACCGTCGGGGCAGGCTCGGCGGCTTTGTCGACGACCGGCTGCACGGGCTCCGCTGCCTTCGTATCGGCGACCGGTGCGGCAGGTGCCGGCGCTGCCTTGTCAGCCACGGCCGGCGCGGCGATGACGGCTGCAGCCGGCACGGCTGCCATTGCGGCCGCCGGTACGACCGAGGCTGCGGGTGCGGCAGCGACAGCAGGCGCGGCAGCAGCCGGCGCCGCGGCGACCGGAACCGCGGCGGCAACCGTCGGCACTGCAACGGCCGGAGCAGCCGCGGCAACGGCGGGCGTCGCGACGGCCGGCGCGGCGGCGACAGGCGCGAGCGCCGGCACCGGGACCGGGACCGGCACCGAAACGGGCGCGGCGCGCATCGAAGCCGTCTCGATCGGGCGCGTCGCTGCGGGCGCCGGTGCGGCCGAGCCGAGCGGCGGCAGGCCCATCCGGTCGCGCACGATCGGATCGCGATACTTCACGTCGTCCGCGACGGTCGCTTCGACGCTGGGCGCCACGTTCGAACGCGCGAGCGGCGCGGTCGTACCCGGGCACAGGTGCCCGGTCGCTTCCACCGCGCGCCGGTTCGCGTCGCTCTGGCACAGCAGCGCGAGCGCCACGTCGGTCAGGCCCATCGCACGGAATTCACGCGCATCGAGACGCCGCACGCAGGCCTGGTCGACCAGCGTCGTGCCGCCCGTCGCGCCGAACCCCGGGAACGACACGCCGACGCTCACCGAGCCCATGCAGGTATCGGACAGTGTGGTCGTGAGGCCCGGCGCCTGGATCGACGGGTTCGTCTTGATCGTCTGCGTCCCCGAGTAATTGACGTTTTCCGTCGCCTGGGTGTTGTACGGGCTGGAGCCTGGCGCGCCGGCCGCGAGCGTGTTCGTGCTCTGCGGCGTCACGTTGCCGCCGGCCGTGCTGGACGGCATCGTCACGTTGACGTTCACGCTCGAATTGCCGCTGCCGCGCACCCCGCTGCTGCTCGTGGCGTTGCCGCCGCGCGAGCTCGTGGTGTTCGTGTTCATGCTCGAGCCGCCGCCCTGACTGATCGCCGTCGACGATGTCGACGATTGCGCGCTCGACGTCGAATCGGCGGTTTGCGCCTGGGCACCGATCGTGGTCATCGCGAACATCGCCGCACATGCCACCTTGATCCTGTTGCTGTTCATTTCACTCTCCGGACGAGGTTTGACCTCCGACCCAGGCAACCGTACTAATTCCCCTGAATGCCTTCAGTTTTCGCTGCTTCCCCGAACTGCTTCCAGCCGCTGCCCAGCTGGGACCACGAGCCGGCCGACATGCCCTGCCACTGCTGGGTGTCCGGTCCGCCGATGGCACTGCCCGACGAAAGCGTTTGTTGTTCTGACGGTTTGGTTGTCTGGTCAGGTTTGTTTGACGTCTGCATAGTCGATTGCCCACCATCGGCGGCACGGTCAGCGCCATACGCCGTCAGAGACGCGAACATCAGAGCGGCGGCAATCAGGTTCTGCTTCATGCCAACTCCTTACGTGACAACGATGCGGAAAAGAGACCAGCGTCGCTGGGAAACTGGAAACTGGTCCCCCCACACCTGACTAATGACTGCTCCCGGTCGCGCTCGAGTCGCCCTGGCTTCCGCCCGATGCGGACGGCGAACCGGCCGGACCGGTACTCCAGACGGTCGACGAGTTGTAGTGATTCGAGCCCGTGATCGCGCCCGACCCGCCACTGCCCGTCCATCCCACGGCACCCGCGTTGGCATTGCCGTGGTCGTTCGCGCCCGTGGCCGTGTAGTGGTTCGCGCCGAGTACGATCGTGGCGGTCACCCCTCCCGAAAGCGCATTCGCGTTTTCGTTCGTGCTGCCGTTTCCAGCAAACGAGCCCGCGGCACCGATACCGCCGCCCGCCGCGAACGCGCCCCCGTTCGTGCCCGAACCGCTGGCCGTCGAAGTCGAGTTGTGATACGCGGATGCCGTGCCGGCGGAGCCGGCGGGTGTCACGGCACTGCCTGCATTCGCGCCGGCCGTCGAAGTCGAATTGCTGGTATAGCTGCCGGAGCCGACCAGCACCGAACCGGAAACACCCGCCGCGACGGATTGCGTCTGGTTGGTCGTGGACGATCCGGCCGCCAACGCAGCGGACGAAATGACGGTGAGCGCTGTCGCTAAAATGACTTTGGCTTTCATAGCAATTCCTTGCTGTGAGGAAGTTCGACGGTGGCGGAGCCGGGCCTGCCCTTGCGGGACAAGACCCGGCATCCGTGCCGCCAGCCAATGACGAACGCTACGCGTCGCGGCTTAGTGGTGATACGTCCAGCCGGTCGAGCCCGCGTTCGCGCCGCTGCTGCCGCCCGCCTGTGCGCCGCCGAAGCCGAAGCCGCCGACCGTCGACGTTTGCGTGTGGTTCGTGTACGAGATCGAACCGCTGCTGCCGCCACCGGCCGTTGCGCCGGCTGCGCCGAGTGCCGAGCCGGAATCGGTCGCGGTGAAGTGGCCGAACCCGGCGACCCCGGCCATCGTCTGGCCACCGCTCGACGAATTGCTGCTCGACACCGTGCCGCTGCCGGCAAACGCTGCACCCGAAACCGCCAGAACTGCTGCTGCAATCAGAAGCTTCTTCATGGTCGACTCCAAAACGGCGTGGAGAGAATGAGCATGGAAGGTCGCACGCCATCAACCTTCTTGCCTCGAGCAATCCTTAAAAATAAGGATCACTATCAAATCAATAAATCATTGTTTAATCGCAAATCGGTTCTTTTATTTTTTGTCCAGCCGAAGTCTAGTTTTATGTTTTTAAGTTGTCCAAAATTTCAGAGTAGGTGTTTTCTATTATTTTTATGAACATTGAATTCCAATCAAAAACACCTCGATTAGATTCACCGGAATGACGCGCACATCTTTCCGGCTCGCGATTTCAATACCCCGTCGAAAACCGATGCCGGCACTGGCACCCGATTTCGGAATTGAAAATTCGCGAATGCATCGACTACCGCTAAATGCAGCGACCGCTCGATACGCGCCCTTTAGCCGGGCGACGACGGGCCTGCATTGCAGCCAGACGACATGTCTGCTCCCTGAGCTATCGAAGAAAGGCCTTCCGGATAATCCGGCCGACGCGCGTTCGATCTAATCCGGCCGGCGCCGGCACTGGCCCGGCGCGATCGAAACGGCTCTGCACGGTTGAAGAGGAATCGGCGTCATGCTGTCCGGCACGAACAGCCTGCCCCATCCGGGAATGCTGAATGAGGTCGAGCACCGCTGTCGCCCGGTTGCCGCACGGAACGGCAACCGCTCCAGCACGCGGCGCGCGCGGAGGGCGGGAAATCGGCAAGGCGCGACCCTCGACGCTGGCACTGCGTCGCGAGCACGACCCCGATCATTCCGACTACCCCTGTGATGCGCAAGAAACGCGCGGATCAAGCCACTGCTTATAGTGTTCATCGCCGCTTCCCCGACTGGCTCGTGACGAACTGGTCGCCCCCACATCGTTGTTGCATCGTGTCGACCGCTCGCCGGTGCGTTCAATCTCGCAAACCGCATGCCATGCGATATGCCACCGGGCGTTGCGCGCGGCATGCGGCCGCCAGGCCTGACCATTACGCCCGGAACGGCATTTTTTGTTTCAGGAATGTATCGCGACAACGATGGGCACACGGCGGTTATCATTGAACAATGCGACGCAATCCCGTGAGTTGACGGACGAATCCGGCGCGCCGAAGCGCGCCGGACGCCCCAGCGAACGGGTGTTTCAAACTTGAGAAGCGCGCCTCGGCGCATGGCCGGTGGCTCGTACGTTTCCGCTGACAAACCGCAGGTTGCGGCTTGCCGACAACCGTCCGTTACCCCTGGCGAACGGAGCTCCCGGCGCACGACGCTCCGTGCGGCACGGCCACCGATAAGGCTGTAACCCGGGTTCACTCCGAAATACGAGACGAATTTGATTCATTCGTGAAAATACCGACACGATCATGCGGTGAAAAATCTTGCCGTCCGGCACATTTCGGGCGTAACAATTAAAACAAATGTAAACGCATGACCCGACAGAAACACGAGCATCATTTTTTCATTTCCATTCGTTTCGCCTTTCACCCCAGGGTCCATAAGATCCACTCATTGAAGAGACGCTTTCGATCACTTATCCGCTTGATTCTCATCGCTGAAACATGCCGATTGAAAACGGCTTTTAAGCCTCCAATCCCGTAAAAGCCTGATTTATCGCTCGTTTCGTCGTATCGAACCGTATCGATCCCGCGATCGCCACGGGCGCGTCCCTGGCCCCACGATTCACGCCTGAAACACAAACATGCGTGCCGAACGGTCATTGCGTGGCCACGCCCGCATGCAGCGGGACTTCGTCGTTCATGGCATGCCGATTGCCTGAGGTCCGGCTCTCACCGAGCGGCACGCCACGGCACACGCAATACAAGCGGTGGCCGCTCGTCAATCAGCGTATCGGGGAAAAGGCGATGAAGATCACCACCGATCGATCGACGCTTGCGTCGTTCAAGCATCAACGGGGTTGTCAGCGAAACCGGAGCGCCTGTCGCGGCGCTTCGTCGACATCGGCAGAGGCGGACCGGCGCCTGCCGAAGCGATACCCGTGCGGCGGGATGGAGCGCGTGCGCGACGCCGTCGAGCAAATCGACGTGTGGTTCCTGGAGATGCTCGACGAAGAGGAAAGCCATGAATGACAGGGGCGCGATCGACACGCGTGCCGGTCTGCGCGCACCGGTCACGGATGGAGCAGGCTTTCTCGGCAGCTACGTGTGCGTACGCGTCGTCATGAAAGGCTCATTCGTTAGGAATGCAGATTTCCACGAGCGCGGTCACTTCGACGAACCGCGCCTGTCGATGTTCGACTGCCTGCGCCACGCGATCGGTCGTCGCGCAATGACGATCGGCGAGCGACCGGCCGTCAGCCGAGCAGTTCCTTCTTGCGCAGATGCACGACGTCGCGCATCGGCGGCGCGCCGAACAGCCGGCTGTATTCGCGGCTGAACTGCGACGCGCTTTCGTAGCCGACGACGGCCGCCACCGATCCGACGTCGCCGCCCTGCCGCAGCAACAGCCGACGCGCCTCGTGCAGCCGCAATTGCTTCTGGTACTGCAGCGGGCTCAGCGTCGTCACGTGCTTGAAATGATGGTGCAGCGACGACACGCTCATGTTGACCGCCTGCGCGAGCGACTCGACGCGCATCGGCTCCGCGAAGTGATCGCGGATCCATTCGATCGCACGCGCGATCCGGTGCGTCTGGCTGCCGGCGATCGCCATGTGGCGCAGCCGCGTGCCCTGGCCGCTCGTCATCAGCCGGTACAGCACTTCCTTCTCGATCAGCGGCGCGACGACCGCGATGTCGGCCGGCGTATCGAGCAGCCGCAGCAGCCGCAGCGCCGCATCGAGCAGCGGCGGCGTCAGCTCCGCGAGCGCGATCCCCTCGCCTTCCGGGCCCGCATCGGGCTCGGGCAGCCGCATCTCGGCCGCCAGCTCGACGATGCGCTGCGGATCGAGCGTCAGCGACAGGCACAGGTACGGTTCATCCGCCGACGCACGCGTCACGCGTGAGAGGATCGGCAAGTCGATCGACGTAATCAGGCAATTGTGGGTGTCGTATTCATAAGCCTGGCCGGCCACGATCACGCGCTTCGCGCCCTGCGCGGCGATCACCAGCGCGGCGCGCGACACGGCGCAGCCGAGATCGACCGGCCGCGTGTGCCGATGCAGCATCAGGCCCGGCACGGCCGTCGAATGCGAGCCGTCCGCGGGCGCGAAACGGCCGATCAGCGACGCCAGTTCGCGCCGCCCGGCTTCGCGCGACGCGACGATATCGGTCATGTCCATGACGCATCCTCGAATGATTTCCCGTGTCGCGCGAGCATAGCGAAACGGCTCGCGGCGTGCAGGGAATTTGCAGGATTGTTCAATAAATTTGCAGGATTGGGTAGACGCAAAAACCGATGCCTCGCGCACACTCCCGGCTAACCTGCCCGTATGGCGGGTTTTCCCCACGGAGACACACAACATGCCTACCTCGTTTGTCCTGAACGGCAAGAACGTCACGCTCGACGCCGATCCGTCGATGCCCGTCCTCTGGGCGATTCGCGAACACGCGGGACTGACCGGCACGAAATTCGGCTGCGGCATGGCGCAGTGCGGCGCGTGCACGGTGCATCTCGAAGGCCAGGCCGTCCGCTCGTGCGTGCTGCCGCTCGCCGGCATCGCGGGCAAGCACGTCACGACGATCGAAGGCCTGCAGAGCAAGCCCGCCCAGGCCGTGCAGGCCGCGTGGGTCAAGCTGCAGGTGCCGCAATGCGGCTATTGCCAGTCCGGCCAGATCATGTCGGCCACCGCGTTGCTCGAACAGAACCCGAAGCCGACCGACGCGGACATCGACGCCGCGATGAACGGCAACCTCTGCCGCTGTGCGACCTACGCCCGCATCCGGGCCGCGATCCACGACGCGGCCGCGACGCTGGGAGCCTGACCATGACGATCGAACTCGACCACACCGATGCGGTGCGCCCGTCGCGCCGCACCTTCCTGAAAACCGCGGGAGCCGCGGCCGCCGTCAGCCTGACCATCGGCTTCGACTGGGCCGGCCTCGGCCGCCGCGCGCTCGCCGCGACCGCCCCGGCCGGCGATTTCGCGCCGAACGCATTCCTGCGCATCACGCCCGACGGCGCCGTCACGGTGATCGCGAAGCACGTCGAAATGGGCCAGGGCGCGTATACGGGCATCGCGACGATCGTCGCCGAGGAGCTCGACGCCGACTGGTCGAGCGTGCGCGTCGAAAGTGCGCCGGCCGATGCGAAGCGCTATGCGAACCTCGCGTTCGGCACGATGCAGGGCACGGGCGGCAGCTCGGCCATGTCGAACTCGTGGCAGCAACTGCGCGAAGCGGGCGGCAAGGCGCGCGCGATGCTCGTGTCGGCCGCGGCGGCCCGCTGGAAGGTGCCGGCCGGCGAGCTGACCACCGCCAACGGCGTCGTCTCGCACGCGAAGAGCGGCAAGACGGCCGCGTACGGCACGCTCGTCGCCGATGCGTCGAAGCTGCCCGTACCCGACAAGGTCACGCTGAAGCAGCCGGCCGATTTCAAGCTGATCGGGCACCGGATTCCGCGCGTCGACGGGTCGTCGAAATCGAACGGCACCGCGCATTTCACGCTCGACACCACCTTCCCCGGCATGCGTGTCGCACTGCTGCAACGGCCGCCGCGCTTCGGCGCGACGGTGAAATCGTTCGACGCGACGGCCGCTAAGGCCGTGCCGGGCGTCGTCTCGGTCGTGCAGGTGCCGGGTGGCGTCGCGGTCGTCGCGACGGGCTTCTGGGCCGCGAAACAGGGCCGCGACGCGCTGAAGATCGACTGGGACGAAACGAAGGCGGAAAAGCGCGGCTCGGACGAACTGATGCGCGAATACCGGCAACTCGCCGAGAAACCGGGTACGTCCGCGCGCAAGGACGGCGATGCCGATGCGGCGATCGCCGGCGCGGCGCGCAAGGTCAGCGCGACGTACGAATTCCCGTATCTCGCGCATGCGCCGATGGAGCCGCTCGACGCGGTCGTCAAGCTGACGGCGAACAGCTGCGAGATCTGGGCCGGCGACCAGTTCCAGACGGTCGACCAGGGCAACGCGGCCAAAACGGCCGGGCTGAAGCCGGAACAGGTGAAGATCCATACGCTGTATGCGGGCGGCAGCTTCGGCCGCCGCGCGAATGCGTGGTCGGATTACGTGGTCGAGGCCGTGTCGATCGCGAAGGCGCTCGGCGCGGACGGCAAGCCCGTCAAGCTGCAATGGACCCGCGAGGACGACATCCAGGGCGGCTTCTACCGGCCGATGTACTTCCACAAGCTCGACGCGGGCCTGACCGCGGACGGCAAACTGGTGGGCTGGCGCCACCGGATCGTCGGCCAGTCGATCCTCGCCGGCACGCCGTTCGAGGCGTTCATGGTCAAGAACGGCGTCGACGCGACGTCGGTCGAGGGCGCGGCGAACCTGCCGTACGCGGTGCCGAACGTGTCGGTCGAGCTCACCACCACCCAGGTCGGCCTGCCGGTGCTGTGGTGGCGCGTGGTCGGCAGCTCGCACACGGCCTACGCGGTCGAGGCGTTCATCGACGAAGCCGCGCACGCGGCCGGCAAGGACCCGTATGCGTTCCGCCGCGACCTGCTCGCGAAGGAGCCGCGCATGCGCGCGGTGCTGGAGCTGGCCGCGCAGAAGGCCGGCTGGGACCCGGCCAAGCCGCTGCCGAAGGGCCGCGGGCGCGGGATCGCGGTGGCCGAGGCGTTCAAGAGCTACGTCGCGCAGGTGGCCGAGGTCTCGGTCGACGCGGACGGCAAGGTGAAGGTCGAGCGCGTGGTGTGCGCGGTCGACTGCGGGATCGCGATCAATCCCGACATCGTCGCCGCGCAGATGGAAGGCGGCATCGGCTTCGGGCTCGGCGCGGCGATGCACAGCGCGATCACGCTGAAGGACGGCCAGGTAGAGCAGCGCAACTTCGACGGCTACCACGTGCTGCGGATGGCCGAGATGCCGAAGGTCGAGGTGCATATCGTGCCGTCGGCCGAGGCGCCGACCGGGGTCGGCGAGCCGGGCGTCGCGCCGGTCGGGCCGGCCGTGGCGAACGCGATCTTCGCGGCGACGGGCAAGCGGCATTACGTGCTGCCGTTCGATTCGGCGGATAGCGCGAAGGCTTGATGTGATGGGACGCCGGCTGCGGGGCGAGGGGTGCCCTGTGGCCGGCGTTTTTTTCGGCTGCCCATGTAGGGTTCGATGTCGGCAAAAATCTTCGCCAACCATTTGATTCAAAAAGAAAACCCGGCAAGCCCGGTAGGGTTCGATGTAGGGTTCGTTATCCCAGCCGAAGCCTCATCCGGCCCGCCCCCGAAATCCGTACCTCCCCCACGTTACGTCAGACGTAACGCCCGTAACGTCCCCGCCCGATGCTACGTAACAATCCTTCACCATTGGTATGGCCCTTTCATCACGCCCCCGGCGTTGCGCGTTAAAAATTCTTTTTAAATTCAAGGCTGCTCCGCCGTTCGCGGCCTTCCCGCACGCTATTACCCCCTGACAACCGTCCCCTGGCCCGGAAGTTGCAGCACAGGACCCCGCAAACACTCCTTTATGGACATGCGAGGGCCACCATGGATTGCAAATACCTGTACATCGACAACATAAAAATCAACTTCGTGCGCCGCACGATCGAAATCGACAACAAGGTCGTTGACGTTACGCCGCGCGAATTCGACGTCGTCGAATTCCTGCTCGACAACATGAACAAGATCGTGCCGCGGCAGGCAATCCAGGAAGCCGTGTGGGGCCGTGAGCTCGGCGTGTCGTCACGCACGCTCGACACCCATATCTCGCGAATCCGTTCGAAGCTGCAACTCGAACACGACAAGAACCTGCGGATCATCCCGATCTACGCGGTCGGCTATCGGCTGGTGCTGTTCGGTGCGGCGATGACGCACGTCGAGCGCCACGACGCGGCGCCGGTGCTGCGCGCGGCGCCCCAAGCCGCGATGGCCGCCGACTACGCGTAACGCTTCGCCCGCGCGCCGCCCGTTCGCGGCGCGCGGGCCACGCTTGTCCCACCGTGCTGCGCGGATTCGCAGCCCCTCGCGGCCTGCCAGCCGGATGCGGCCTGCACGCCGCCCGGCCTGTTAGCCAGTCACGCCCCAACCGCCGCCTCCGGGCGGCGGTTGCTTTTGACCGCCGGCCGTCGCACCGCCCGCTCCGCCGCACTTCGTCACGCTTCGTAGCACCCCGCTCCCGCCGCCTCCGCGCGATGGCCGCGACTACGGATTCCGGCGCGGCACGCGGCCAGCGCCGTCCCTACAATCGACGCAGCAGCCGCGCGCCTCTCGGCGCCGCCGGCCCCAGAACAACCCGTCGAACCAACGCCGAATCCGCCCCGATCCCGCCGTGCCTGCGCTGTTCCTGACGAATGCCGACGCCGGCGACGCCGCGAACCGGGCCCTGCCCGCTGCTTCCCCGCCGCCCGCCGCCGCGCCGGCCGCGGTCGCGCTCGACGCGTCGCCCTACCTGCCGCGCCTGTCCGCCGCCGCCGCGCGCGGGCTGTCGCATGCGTACGGCGCAACCGGCGCCGTCCCGGTCACGCTCGGCGAGCATGCGTACGAGGTGCGCTGGCGCGTCGACGCCGAGCCGGCCACCGATGCGCACGCATACCGCTTCGTCGTCGGCCCGGCCGCCGGCACGCTGTGGATCGACCCGCTCGCGGAAGCCGAATGGCTGGCCGATGCGGCCGACCCGGCGGTGCCCGCCGTGATCCGCGCGGCGCTGCTCGCCGATCTGTGCGCGCCGCTCACGGCCGTGCTGCAGGCCGCGACGCGGCAGCGCGTCGAACTGCTGCCGCCGCCCGACGGCGTGCCGGCCTGGCATGCGTCGCCTGCCGCGCTGCGGTTCGAGTTGCGGCGCGCCGACGCCACGTGGCGCTGCCACGGCGCACTGCTGTTCGACGCGCCGGATGCGCTGGCCGTGTTCTTCGCGGCCGCGCCGGCCGCGCTCGCCGACGCGCGCGCGGCCTATGCGAACCTGCCGGTGCCGCTCGTGTTCGAGATCGGCCGCACCGAGCTGACGACGGCCGAGCTGGCCGACGTGGTCGGCGGCGACATCATCGCGATCGAGCGCTGGCAGGCGCACGAGCAGAACCTGCTGTGCGTCGCGCGGCTGCCGGCCGCGCCGGCATGGGAGATCACCGGGCGGCCGTCGGGCAACCGGCTGACCGTCGAACGAATCAGGGAGATGCCATTGGAACCGACCCGCACCGACTCCGCGCCGCCGACGACGCACGACGCGCCGCCCGCCGACGTACCGCGCTCGCTCGACGGCCTCGCGGTCGACCTGCGCTTCGAGCTGCCGCCCACGTCGATGCCGTTGGGCGAGCTGAGCGCGCTGCAGCCGGGCGCCGTGATCGAGCTGCAACAGGGAATCAACCAGAGCGTGATCCATCTCGTCGCGAACGGGATGCTGATCGGCACCGGCCACCTGATCGCGGTCGGCCAGAAACTCGGCGTGCGCGTCGTCACGCTGACGCAACCCGCGCCGCGCGAGCGCTGAACGATGGGCAACCTGCCGAATCCGGTCGCGCTGATCGCGGTGATCGCCGCGCTCGGCATCGCGCCGTTCGCGGCGCTGATGGTGACGAGCTACACGAAACTCGTGGTCGTGCTCGGCCTGCTGCGCTCCGCGCTCGGCATCCAGCAGGTACCGCCGAACCTCGTGCTGAACGGCATCGCGCTGATCCTGTCGCTGTTCATCATGGCGCCTGTCGGGATGTCGATCCGCGACGCGCTGCAGGCGCGCCACTTCGATGCGTCGGGGCAGTTGTCGACCTCGGACATCGGCGCGCTCGCCGACGCGGCGCTGCCGCCGATCAAGGATTTCCTCGTGTCGCATACGCGCCAGCGCGACCGCGAATTCTTCGTGCGCACCGCGACGTCGGTCTGGCCGAAGAACCGCGCGGACGGCATCAAGGACGACGACCTGCTCGTGCTGGTGCCGAGCTTCACGCTCGCCGAGCTGACGAAGGCGTTCCAGATCGGCTTCGTGATCTACATCGTGTTCATCGTCGTCGACCTGCTGGTCGCGAACATCCTGCTGGCGCTCGGGATGCAGATGATCTCGCCGACGACGATCTCGGTGCCGTTCAAGCTGCTGCTGTTCGTCGCGCTCGACGGCTGGTCGCTGCTCGTGCACGGGCTCGTGCTGTCGTATCGGGTCGCCGGAGCCGGATGATGCGCGCACGCGCCCTGCGAACCGCCGCCGCGTGCGTTGCCGCGCTCGTCGCGCTCGTGCTCGCGTGCGGCCAGCACGGCGTCGCGCATGCGGCCGGCAGCGCCGCCGGTTTCGCGCAACTCGCTCGCGCGTGCGCGCCGAACGTCGACCCCGATACGCTTGCCGCGCTCGTGCGCACCGAGTCGGGCTTCAATCCGTATGCGATCGGCGTAGTCGGCGGACACCTGACTCGCCAGCCAGCCTCGCTC
>NZ_BBSK01000081.1:0-5470 GCF_001319805.1 Burkholderia sp. E168m22 | reverse complement strand
GAACTGTCGTCGCGCGGCTTCAGCTACAGCGTCGGCCTCGCGCAGGTCAACGAACGCAATTTCGCGAAATACGGGCTCGACGAAGCGACGATGTTCGAGCCGTGCCGCAACCTGCAGGCCGGCGGCGCGATCCTGACCGAATGCTTCGCGCGCTCGTCGGGCACCGGCCGCGCCACGCAGGCCGCGTTGCGCGCGGCGCTGTCGTGCTACTACAGCGGCAATTTCACGACCGGTTTTTCGAGCGGCTACGTGAGCCGCGTCGTCGCGAGCGCGCAGCGCAATGCGCGCGAAGGCGGCGTCGAACCGATTCCCGTCGTGAGCGACACGACGCCGGCGCGGCAGCGACGCATGGACGCGGTCGCAACCACGCCGCCCGATCGCGCGCGCAGGCTGCCGTTGCCGGCCGCTTCCGCCGACGCACCGTCGTGCCATGCGCGCCCGGTCGTGATGATGTGCCGCGGGCTGCCGGCGAACCAGGCGAAGCGGCTCTGCGTGCGGTGTCTCGATCAGTGACCGCATGATCGCGCGCGGCGCCGTGCGTACGCGCCCGCGCCGCTTTCAGGGGTCCGAACGACGACGCGCGGCGTGGCTGCCGCTCGCCGCGCGCATCTCGTAGCCCGCGCGACGCCTGGCCGCCGACCGCTTCCTGCCGCTACGAAACAGCGGCGTTCCCGCTGCCGGGTGCGTCCGTACACTCGAACGATCACGTCGCGGCGTGCAGGACGCCGCACGTGCCGCGCATCGCGCGGCTCAACGGAGACGAGCATGCTGTTGATCGACGGACTGGGACTGGGTGTCAACTGGCAGCGCTTCCTGTCGGAAACGCTGAATCTGGTCGTTGCACCGCCGCCCCCGCCTCCCCCGCCGCCGAAGAAGGACGACCCGGCCGCCGGGCCGGCGAACCCGACCGCCGCCCCGCCGATTCCCGTCACCGCCTCGCTGGCCACCGATCCGTCGAAGCCGACCAACGCCGAGATCCAGTCCGCGACGTCGCTGATCCAGAGCATGGCCGCGCAATATACGGCGCCGCCGCCCGACATCACCGTCGAGAACGACAAGACGCGCGCGGTACAGAAAGCGATCCAGGACGCGCAGACGAAGTACGACAACGCGTCGCAGACGCTGCAAGGCGCGCAGAACGTGCTGCATCTGGTCAACCGCGATCCCGAGTCGACGGCCGACGACCGCAAGACCGCGCAGGCCGACTACGCGAAGGCGCGCACGACGGCCGACACCGCGCAACGCGAGCTGAACGTGACGACCGACGCCGGCTACATGATCCTGTACGGCGAACAGGCGAATGCCGACATGCCGGCCGGAATGAAGATCGACGATTCCGGCAAGGTGACCGACCCCGGTGACGCGCAGCACGCGGCCGACCAGCAGTTCAAGACGCTGCTGGACGCCTTCCCCGATCATGCGAACGATCCGAACTGGGTGCCGCAGCCGGGCGACTGCAAGAACCCGCTGCAGATCCGGCTCTACGACGACTGGCAGACCGCGAGCGCGAAGGCGGCCGTGGGTGCGTCCAAATACTTCGCGGACGTCGCGAATTCCAACCTCGCGTATACGCAGTTCCAGTCGTACCTCGCCGATCCGGACTACAAGGCCGCGCTCGATGCAGGCGTCGGGCGGCTGAACGACGCGCTGCAGCCGCTGGAGCTGCAGGTCACGATGCCCGATGCGCCCGCTTCGCAGGATGCCGCACAGCAGGCCGTCACGTCCGCCGCGAAGGATGCGAACTATGCGAACGCCGCGTACGGCGCGGCCAACGACAGCCTGTCGCTCACGAACGCACAGCAGCGCTACGATTCGGCCAGCGGCAAGGAAGGACCGACGGTGATCGTCCCGAACGCCGTGTCGGACGCGAAGACCGCGCTCGCCCGCGCGCAGACGGCCGCGAACACGAGCGGCGGCTATCTGCAGATGCTGTCCGCGCAGCGGCAGGTCGACACGCTGCAGGCCGACTATACGAAGAAGCTGGACGCATCCAGCGCGTGGCACAAGGCCAATCCGCACGCGATGATCAAGGACCCGCAGGTCGATCTGGACCTCGGCGATGCGTATGCGAAGCTCGATCAGGCGAAGCAGCAGGCGAGCATCGCGCACGACGGCTTCGTCGTCGCGTATGGTGCGACGCTCGCGCAGCAGTACGACGATCAGGCGTCGCAGATCAAGGCGCGGGTGAACGCACAATCAGTATTCACGAAGCCCACGCTTCAACCGCCGCTGCTGACGCCGTCGCTGTCGACCGCGAACGGCCTGCCGGGCCTGCCCGCATCGTCGTTGTCGACCGCGACGTCGGCCGCCCCCACCGGCACGCCGACGCTGCCGAGCGCGTCGCCGCAGGCCTCGCCGACGTTGCCCGGGTCCAATGGCGCATCGTCACTGCCCGCGTCGCCGCTGCTCGACAGCCCGTTCCTGCTGCCGCAGTCGTCGGGTCCGTCCGCCGCGCAGGCCGGCCCGACGATGCTCGACGTGAAGCGCATGCAGACCGTTGCGGGCGCGATCCGCGCGGCCGACAGCCGGATGTCCGATTCGGTGAACGAGCGCGCGACCCAGCTCGCGCTGTCGCAGGCGCACATCAAGCAGACGCAGGCGAAGAGCACGCTCGAGTCGGTGCAGAAAAAATACGACGACTGGGCAGCCGCGAATCCGCCGCCCATGCGCTTTCGCACCGTCGCGGGCGACGACATGATCCCGGCGCCGTCGGCGCCGCGTCCGAACCTGTATCAGGTCGAGCTCGACAAGGCGAAGGCGGCCGTCACGCAGGCCGACAACGCGGTGCAGCGCCTGCAGCTGCTGAGCGAGACGTCGCACCAGCAGGTGCTGATGGACCGGTTCGACGCCGGCCTCGACGAACGGCTGCGCTATGCGGCGCCCGGTTCGGACGCCGAGAACGACTACAAGAAGGCGCTGCACGATTTCTACGAAGCGCATCGCGGCGAGTTGTCGAACTCGCTGCTCGACGCGGCCAGCGCGAGCACGAACAACGGCGGCACGATCGCGTTCGGCAAGCTGACCGACAACGAGCAGCGCAACCTGATCGGCGTCGCGCTCGGCATGCAACCCGACGTCCAGAACGACGCGGCGTCGGGCGACGATTCGGACCCCGTATCGCCGACGAAGGACGACGTCGCGCGCTACACCGACAAGGACAAGCTGAAGACGATCAACAGCGTGCGCGACAAGCTGCTGTCGATTGGCGGCGGCGCGACGACGCAGGTCAGCGTGTTGCCGATGGTCTACGCCGCCAAGGATGCCGGCATGACCACCAGCGCGCTGTTCAAGGTCAGCGGCAAGGACGGCACGCAGTACGTCGACGAGACGGCAAGCAACTACGACGACATCAACGATTACATCGACAACAACGAGCTGTCGACGGACGGCACGGTCGACATCGCGACCGGCCACAACGCGGACGGCACGCTGCAACTCGTGTCGAAGGCCGCGCATCACGAAAGCGGCTTCGACAGTTTTCTGAACACGCTGACAAGCACGGGCCTGAACATCGGCATGATGGTCGGCGGAATGGCGCTCGAAGGCCTCGGCACGCTGCTCGACGGCACCGGCATCGGCGCGATCGTCGGCGTCCCGCTGAACATCCTCGGCGCGGGGATGATGTACACGGCGATCGGCGCGACGATGACGAGCGCCGGCCTCGATCTGGCCAACCGCGCCGACCACGGGCGCAGTCTCAATCCGTTTACCGACGCGGGTGCGCGGGCCGACTTCATCAACCTCGTGCCGATGGGCGCGGCGGGCGCCGCGAAGCTGGCCGGCAGCAAGCTGTTCACGCGCGCGGTCACGGCGCTCACGCGCACGCCGAAAGTCGCGTCGGTGCTCGCCACCGGCGCGCGGACCACCGCGGTCGTGACGGGCGTGGGCGGCGCGGTCGAGGCGTTCGGCGAAGCGGGCTACGAGTATTTCGTTACCGGCGACAAGAAGGCGGCCGGCGAGCAGCTCAAGTCCGGGATCACCAACGTCGCGTTGATGGCCGCCGGCGGCCTCAAGGAGCGCGCGGTGACGTCGGTGCGCACGCGCATCGGCCAGCCGGTGCCGATCCGCGGGGCCGACGGCAAGACCGTCAGCGTCGACAGCCAGACGATCGGCCGGATCCTCAACAGCGGCGACGCGTCGTCGCTCGCGGCCGGTCGCACACGCGTGACGCTCGACGGCGAAGCCGTCAAGGTGTCGCCCGACGGCACGCTGCGGGTGGGCGACAAGGTGCTGACCTACGACAACACGCCGATTCGCGTGCTCGACCGCGCGTCCGCGAAGCGCCTGCCGCCGGGCAAATCGGTGGTGCTCGGCGAGGACGGCACGCTGTCCGTCGTATCGGTGTCGCCGAAGGCCTGGACCAATGGCACGCGTGTGGACGACGTGACCGGCACCGGCGAGCGCATGTCGTTCGGCCCCGACGGCGAGATGAGCGTGACGCCGAAGATCGTCGCGAAGACGCCGCTCGACGTGCTGCAACACGTGCTCGACCAGGCCAGCGACGCCTACCGGCAGACGGTCGCCGGCGCGCAGGCGCCGCGCCGCCTCGCGCAGACGGCGGCCGAAGGCGAAGCCGCGAGCGTGTCCGCCGACGCGCGCAGCACGCGCCGCAACAGCGAGGAACACGCCCGCGTGCAGCAGCAGCGCGACGAAACCGATGCCGAACGCAGCACGACCGCGAGCGCCAACCGGCGCAGCGCCGACACGCAATCGATGCGCTGGCGGCCCGTCGCGGCCGACGAGCCGGCCGGCCCGGGCACGCGGGCGAAGCCGGACGGCGCGCCGCCGCGCGTCAACGCGAAGGTCGTCGATCTGACGGACGACGCGCCCGTCGCGCGCGCGGCGACGTCCGATCCGGCCGGCATCGCCGTGCCGCGCGGGCCGAGCGCCGAGCCGATGGACGTCGGCGATCGCACGGTCTACGTGGTGCGCAGCGGCGCGACACCCGACGCGCCGGGTGCGCGGCCGCCGTCGCCGCGCCCGCAGGATTTCGAGGAACCGGTGATCGTCGTCGCCGGCGAACACGACGCCGCGCTCGCACCCGAGCTCGCGAACCGCTGGCAGAAGCCCGTCTACGCGGCCGCGCCCGACGCATTCGGTGCGGACGGCCAGCTGCGCGCGGGCGCGCGCGTGCTGCGCTTCGATCCCGCGCCGGAGACGGTCGCGGCGGCCCATGAAACCGGCCTGCCGGACGGCATCGCGCCCGACGAAGCGCCGCAGGCCGCGCCACGCGCGGCCGCCGACGACACGGTGATCGTGCTGGCCGGCAAGCGCGGCCCGAACGACCCGGCGATGCCGCGGCCGGCCGCGCCGCCCGAGCCGGTCAATGCGCTCGATGGCGTGTTCAGCGCGCCGAACCGCGTGCTCGTGCTCGTCAAGCCGGAACGCGCCGGCGCGCCCGAGCGGATGGCGGAACGCGACACGGCCGCGGCCGACCGCGGCACGCGCGCGACCGACGACGCGCACGGCC
>NZ_BBSK01000080.1:0-19043 GCF_001319805.1 Burkholderia sp. E168m22 | reverse complement strand
GCAGTCGGGCACGCTCGCCACGCAACTGCGCATGCTGCAGGACGCCGGCTGGCGCGTGACGCTCGGCAAGCGCGGCGGCGGCAGCCGCATCGATCCGCGCAAGCGCCGCGTGACGATCGACGGCGCGCTCCAGCATCCGGGCAGCATCACGTATACGCTCGCGCACGAAGCGCGTCACGCGGTCGAGGCGATGGCCGGCGTGCTGAACCTCGACTACGGCAACCGCAGCCGCTTCACGCGCAAGGCGCTCGAAGCCGAGGCGCGCGCGCAGATCAACGCGTTCGAGGCACGCTACGAAATCGAGCTCGCGGGCGGCGGCGACATTGCCGCGCACGTGCGCCTGCCGGATGCGATCGAGCGCGAAGGCGACGCATGGCGCGCGCCGTCGCACGACTATGCGGGCACGGTCGGACGCCTCGTCGACGCATTCGCGGATGCGCCCGTGTCGGGCCGCGACGGCGAAACCTACCGCGATTTCTACGACGACGTGTGGTCGCGCCAGAAGCGCCGCGGCGGCATCCCGCGCCGGATGCCCGCGCCGCAGACGCACGAGACCGACGGCACACCGCACGGCGTGCGCAGCTTCGACGAACGCGTGGCATGGAGCCGCGCGCATGCCGAATATGCGTCGCCGTTCGGCGATGGGCCCGTGCCCGCGGCGGCCGACCTGCAGGCGGCACGCAGCCGCCACTTCACGATGCTGGAGGACGAAGGCGTGCTGATGCTGCACGCCGACACGTTGCCGGACGGCACGCTGCTCGCGGGCGGGCAGCCGGCCGGCGTGCATGAATACGCGCTCGACCAGGCGCCGTCGTTCCTGGTCAAGGAGGGCTATTCGATCGTGCTGTCCGCGAAGCACGGCGGCGAGGCGGCCGCCGCCGGGCTCGCGAATCTGTGGCAGCGGCCGGTGTACGCGCCGCCCCCGCACGCGGTCGGCGAACGCGCGGCGCTGCTCGACACCGGCGTGTTCCGTCGCTACGACCCGGCGCCCGCGGCACCGCACGATCTCGGGCAACTGACGGCCGACGCCGAAGGCGTGCACCTCGAAGGCAATCCGGCCGCGCGGATCGACGTCGAGCGTCACGTCGGCGAGCTGCTCGGCGCCGGCGCCGAAAAAACCGTGTTCGCGCTCGGCCACGATGCCGCGCTCGCGGTTTACGACAACGGTCCGCATACGTCGGAAGCCCGCCAGATCGAGGCGGCGATCGACGAGAGCATCGCACTCGACGATCTCGCGTCGTACGGGCTGAAGACCGTGACGATGGACGGCCCGTTCTCCGCGCTGAACCGCGTCGCCGTGCTGTACCGGCCGCTCGGAGTGTTCCACAGCTTCGGCTTCGAGACGGGCGCGCTGCCGCACGTGGTGTCGCGCGCGGCGCTCGAGCACCTCCGGCAGATTCGCGAAGTCGTCGAACGCACGGGCATCGGCTTCGACCTGCAAGGCCTCTTCACGCGCGGCGGCGACTTCCTGCTGAGCGACCCCGGTGCGATCGGCATGGGCGCGGGCGAGCATTTCACCACGCTGCAGCGGCTCGCGGTGATCGAGCGCGCGCTGACGCAAGGCCTCGAGCGCGGCCACGTCGAACTCGCGCATCCGCGACTCGCCGAAACGCCGCCGCCCGATGCGTTCGTGCAAAAGCCGTCGGTCATCACGCGCGTGCGGATGCGCTTTGGCGGCGCGCCGCTGCCGAAGGAAGCGTACCGGCTGATCGACGCATCGAGCCTGCTGTCGCAGCAGCTTCGGCTCGGCGCCGACGCAGGCTGGAAAGTCGTGCGCGGCAAGCCCGGCGCCGGCAGCAAGATCGACACGCGACGGCGGCGCGTCACGATCGACGGCGGACTGCAGTCGACCGGATCGATGGTCTACGTGCTCGCGCACGAAGCCCGCCATGCGCTCGAGGCCGCGACCGGCACGCTCGGGCTCGACTACGGCTCGACGCAGCGCTACGTGCGCAGCGCGCTGCTCGCCGAGGCGCGCGCGCAGGTCAACGCATTCGCGGTGCGCGACGAGATCCGCGCGAACCTCGGCATCGACATCGGCCGCCACGTCGCGCTGCCCGACGCGATCGCCAACGAATACGGTCGCGCGCGGGCCGGCGACGCCGCCTCGCTCGCGCGTCTCGCCGACGCGTTCGAGCACAGCCCGACGTCGCTCGACGGCGGCGTGACCTACGGCGAGCTGTATCGGCGTCACGCGCAGGCCGCGCGGCACACCGGCGTCACGATGCCGGCGCCGCGCGAGACGGCCGCGACGCTCGCCGAAGAAACCGCATGGTCGCGCGCGCGTCCGGTGAAGGCATCGCCGTTCGACGGCAAGCCGGTGGCCGGCGTCGACGCGCTGACGCTGGACCGCTCGGGCCCGCTGTCCTACGACCGCGACGGCCGCATCGTGATCGTGCATGGCGTCACCGACGCGCAAGGCCGCCTCGTCGATCCGGACGGCCGGCCGTACACGCCGGTCGAGGTCACGCTCGCGCACCGTTCGGTGCTCGGCCTGCCCGGCTCGTCGGTGATTCTGTCGGCACGCAACGGCCGCGATGCCGCCGCCTGGCTCGCGAACGTGTGGCAGCGCCCCGTCTACGCGCCGCCGACGATCGCGGTCGGGCTCGGCGCCGAGGCGCGACTCGGCCATACCAACGCGTGGCTGCGCTACGATCCGGCGCCGCACCAGCGCCCGGACCTGGGCGCGCTCGACGTCGACGGCAACGGCGTCCACGCGAGCGGCGATCCGGCCGCGCGCGTGCCGGTCGAGCGCTTCACCGGCGCCGCGACCGGCGCCGGCATCGAGAAGACCGTGTTCGAACTGGGCCGCCGCAATGCGATCGGCCTCTACGAGGGCACGGACAATCGCGCGATTCTCGGTCACATCGAATCGATCCGCCTCGAACAGGAAGGCCTCGCGGCGCTGCGCGCGCACGGGCTGCGCACGCTCACGGTCGGCGGCCCGTTCGCGGCATTCGATCGCGTGGCCGTGATGTACGCGCCGTTCGCGTCGCTGAGCAGCCACGACGTGATGGCCGGCATGCTGCCGTCGCGCGTCACCCGCGACGCATTCGCGCAGCTCGACCGCGCGCGCGACATCACCGCGCAGCACCGTCTGTACTACGACTTCGAAGGCGTGTTCGACGCGCACGGCGACTTCTACCTGAGCGATCCGTCGACGGTCATGACCGATGCGCCGAAGCTGAACGTGGAAGGCATCGTCCGCGAGATCGGCACGCTACGCGTGATGCTCGAGGACGGCATCGCGCGCGGCGCGATCGAGCTCGCGCATCCCGGCATCACCGAGCACTTGCCGCCCGACGCATTCGTGCAGAAGCCGTCCGTCATCACGCGCATCCGGATGCGGTTCGGCGGCGCGCCGCTGCCCAAGGCCGCCCATGCGCTGGTCGACCGCTCGAGCCTGTTGCGCCAGCAGGTCGCGCTGGCCGGCGAGGCCGGCTGGAAAATCGTGGTGGGCCGGCCCGGGCGCGGCAGCCGGATCGATACCGCGAAGCAGCGGATCGTGCTCGACGGGCAGTTCCACGGCGCCGGCACGCTCGTCTACACGCTCGCGCACGAAGCGCAGCACGCGGTCGAGACGATCACGCGCCGCCTCGCGCTCGACCGTTCATCGCCGCAGGCGCTTGCCGACAGCGCGCTGATGGCCGAAGCGCGCGCACAGGCGAACGCGTTCGCGGTGCGCCGCGAAATCCTCGACGATGGCGGCATCGACATCGCCAGGGACGCCCATCTGCCCGATGCGATCGCACGCGAAGCCGACCACGCGATGCCCGGCGACGAAGCCGGGCTGCGCCGGCTCGCGGCCGCCTTCGGCGACGTCGCGCCGTCCGTGCCGGGCCACGCGACCTATCGCGCGTACTACGCGAGCCAGGCCGATGCGATGCACGCGCTCGGCGTGCCGCGCGAAATGCCGGCGCCCGCGCCGCAGCCGGCGTCGAACGCGCCGATGCCCGCGGCGACGGCGGACGCCGCGCGCCGCCAGCATGCGCTCGATCACCTCGCCTCGCACGGCAAGCGCGACCTGATCCGCATCGACGGTTCGCAACTCGCGTCGCTCCAGCAGATGAAGGATGCGTTCGGCACGAATGCGCACGTGCTGATCGCCGAGCATGAAGCGCGGCCGGACGCGTCGATCGACGCGCGCCATGCGCAGCCGAAGTTCGTCGCGAGCATGCGCACCGACGAGCACGGTACGTTCGTCGACAAGGCGTCCGCCGATCCGGCCGTGTCGATCCCGGACGCGGTCTATCGCGCGCTGAAGGACAACGGCAGCGCGGAACGGGCGAACGTCGATTTCTACGTGTCGCCCGTGTCGCTTGCGGAATTGCGCGAGTACGGCGGCGCCGCGCGGATCACCGCGCGCAGCGATGGCCGCACTTGGGAAGCCGAACCGGCCACGACGCCCGACGCGGACGTCGTCACGACGCTGCAGTCGCTCGCCGACGCGCCGCGCTTTCGCCGGCCGAAACAGGCGGCGAAAGCGGCCGGCGACGGCGCGACGCTTTACGCGATCGACAAGGAAACCGGCAAGGTGCTCGGCTACGCGACGCGCAACGCCGCGCACGACTGGACCTATCACGAGTCGACCTCGCTCGGCGACGCGACGATCGCGCCGCGCGATCTCGGCGCCGCGTTCCGCCGACGCGCGCGCAACCTGTCCGGCGGCCGGCGCGGCGTGCGATTCGTCGTGACGGACGTCACGCACGACACCGTCGAGCGCTACGGCGGCTTCGCGCCGGCGGAAATGCGCAAGGCGCTCGGCGACGAGAAGCCGCCGATGCAGAAACTCGGCACGCGCGTACAGCGCGGCCTCGCGAAAGCCGACCCGGGCGTGCGCCGCAAGATCGCCGAGATCGAAGGCGCCGACAGTCCGTTCCTGCCGCCGAAGCTCGTCCCGGACAGCGAGCAGCTCGCGATCGACTTCAGCGGCGCGAACACGCTGCACCTGATGCGCGCGCTGGAGCTGAAGGCGCTGCGCGGCGATCACTACGTGTACGTGTACGAGACCGATCATCCGGTTGCCGAATCGCTGCATACGCGCCGCGGCATCATCGCGATCCACGACGGCAACGCGCGCTGGTACGACGACGCCGAGCAATTGCGCGACCACCCGGACGCGGGCCGCCCGCTCGACGAGATGCCGCTCGGGCGCGGCCCGTTCGGCGCGAACCAGCACTTTCTGCTGTCGACGCTCGCGCCCGAAGCGTTCGATCCGCGCGCGACCGCCACGCAGAAAGCCGCGCTCGCGCAACGACTCACGCAGCTGCTCGACGAGAAGTCGTATTTCGATGCGCTGCCGCAGAAGTTCGACCTCGCGACACGCTGGATCCGCACGCAGATCGCCGGCCAGATCGATCGCGTGAAAGCCGCTCAGGCCGACCTCGCCGCGGCCCAGCAAGCCGCGCAGCCGGCGGCCGGCGGCTCCACGGGCCCTGCCGGCCGGGTGCGCAATGCGCTGCGCGGCAAGCGCGGCCGGCGCAACCGCCGCGCCGCGAATGCGGCAAACGCGGCAAACGCGCCGGCCGCGCCGAAGCCGCAGAAGCCACCGAAGACGCCGGCGGCCAAGCCGCTGACGCTGCGGCCCTACCAGCCGAGCCTCGGTTCGAGCACGGTCGCGGAATGGGTGATGCGCTACGGCGCCGCGAAGGTGGCCGACTGGTTCCCGACGATCGACCGCGTGAAGGCGGTCACCGCACGCAAGAACCAGCCCGATGCCGGCGGCCTCGCACTGACCGACGAACCGCAGACGATCCTGGCCGACGCACCGATGCTGAAAGCGCTCGGCATCCCCATCGGTCTCGCGCGCGAGGTGTCGAGCATGCCGTCGCGCGGGCCGGTCGCCGATCCCGGCGGCGATCACAACCGCTTCGTGAAGTGGATGCAGGCGTACGCCACGCGCCACAGCGCGGCGCGCATGATCGACAAGCGCGCGATCCAGGCGTTCGTGCGCGCACCGGCCGAGATTCAGGACCGCGTCGCGCCGATGGCGCGTGCGTTCAACCTGCGCGACGATCCCGCGCTCGCGGTGCGCTACGTCGAACAATATGGCGGCGCGATGCCGGTGGTGTCGATTCCGGTCGATCCGCACACGCTCGCGGCCGCGCGCGGCGGCAAGCACGATCCGGCGTTCATCCGGCGCGCCCGCAAGTTCGGGTCGCCGATCGGCGCGCGCTACAACGAGGCCGACGCGACGATCACGCGCGAGGCGCCGGACGGCACCACGCGCACGCTCGAGCTCGACGACATCGCGCATCTGCACAAATGGCTCACCGCGGCGTCGCGCCACGGCTTCCAGCTTCGTCTCGAAGCGGCGTCGGGCCGCCCGCTCGTCTCCGCGGACGACCGCCGTACGATCGCCGGCACCAACGACAGCTATGCCGAGTACACGCGGCTGATGACGTCGTTCGAGACGTGGTCGCACGATCACGCCGGCGAGCCCGCGCCGAACGTGATGCTGAGCTTTCACGGATGGGACGCCGTGCTCGAGCCGGTGCCGGGCGCCGGCCACGTCGAGCTGCTCGATGCGCTGCTCGACCGCAAGGCGATCGACTGGCTGCACGTCGGGCTGTCGTACGGCACGCACGGGGCCGACTTCATCGCGAACCAGGACCTGACGCGGGCGCTGGCGGAACGGATCGTCGACTATTACCAGACCGACCGTCACGGCAAGTTCGCGCGACTGCACGGCGCCGATGCGCTCACGCGCGTCTTCGAACCGGTGAGCCCCGAGGCATTCGCGAACCAGCAGCAGGTGCTGTTCGCGGAGATCGCGCGCATCGGCAAGTCGAAAGGGCTGTCCGACGACGCGCTCGCGACGCTGCGCAGCGAACTGTACGAACGCAACACGACCGCACTCGTCAACCAGGCGCGCAAGGCGACGATCGAGCATGCGATGACGCAGTGGGCGTCGGCCGATCATCCGCCCGCCACGCGCACCGAAAAACTCGCCCGCCGCTTCGGCGAGCGCTGGCTCGCGGAAGCCGGCGGCCGCGCGCCGGCCCGCGGCACCGTCGTGTCGACCGCCGATCCCGCGGGGCCGCTGCCCGACAGTCGCGCGTACTGGCAGTCGGTAGTCGAGCGCGAAGCGCTGAAGAACGATCCGTCGAAGCCGATCAGCGTCGGCCGGCAGATCGCGGCGAACCCGAAACAGGCCAAGATGATCGAGGAACTGCAGGCGCTCGCGCAGATCAACGCGCTGCGCGTGCATCGGCCGTCGTTCCGCAAGGCGGAGCTGTGGAAGTCGATCGGCTTCAGCTCGCTCGTCACCGGCGCCGGTGCGCTCGTGATCGCCGATACGCTCGGCGCGACGCACGTGCTGCGGCAGGACATGCTGAGCAGCGCGACGTCGTCGTTCCTGCTGGGCTCGCGTCTCGGTCGCGTGTTCCAGGTCATGCACCAGGGCGCGGTGCGCAGCCTGCAGGCCGGCGATCCGAAGGCCGCGCAGGCGGTGCTCACGCGGCTCGAAGTGACGCTGTCGCGGCAGCTGCGCTCGGGGGCGCACGATTACGGCCAGAACCGGCGCGCGCAGCTCGAGCAGATCTCGAACGAAGCGCGGACACTGGCCGCGCAGTATGTCGAGCTGAACCGCGTCGGGCTGATGAGTTTCGACGACGCGACCACCCACATCAAGGCGCTCGCCGCGGACGTGCTCGCGCAGATGCAGGGCACCGTCGGCGGCACGTCGCTGCAGCAGCTCCATACCGGCAACCCGCGTCACCTGTTCGGGATCGCGGGCCGCGCCGGCGCCGCGATCACGTCGACCGCGACGCTCGCGGTCGGCATCAGCGGCGTCGTGCACGCGCACGGGGCGTTCGATCTCGCCTACGGCTCCGCCGCCATCGCGAGCGGTGCGTTCGGCGCCACGTATGCGGGCCTCGTCTACACGATCGGCGCGCACCGCGTGAATGCCGACAAGCGCAGCCGCATCGTGCGCTTCACCGATTCGGCGAGCGACTTCATGGCCGTCGCATACGGCGGCCTCGGCACCGGCGTGCAGTGGAGCGGCGGCCATTACGACCTCGCGATCGCGACCGGCGTGTCCACCGCGCTGCTGCTCGGCGGCCGTCTGAACACGCATTTCCCGAACGCGACGCCGCTGATCAAGAAGATCCCGACGGCCGTCGTGCTGATTCCGGTCGGCGCGTTCGCGTACAAGCTGATCGAAAGTCTGTGGACGACGTTCTTCGGCTCGGGGTCCGGTTCGTCGAATCAGTCGAATCAGTCGAATTCGTCGCAGTCGAATCTCGCGCCCGGCGCTTCGCCGAGCGCTTCGGCAAGCGCGTCGGCCAGTCCTTCGGCAAGCGCCGCGCCAAGCGCTTCGGCGGTTGCCTCGCCCAGTGCGTCGCCTGCCGCGCCGGCTTCGCCGTCGGCCAGCGCCACGCCGTCGACCGCTCAACCGTCCGGGTCGCCGCAGCCCTACATCGTCGTCGCCGGCGATTCGCTATGGGTCATCGCGGACCAGCATCGCCAGTCGCTGCTCGACGCCGCGCACGTGTCGCGCACCGACCAGCAGGCGATGACGCGCGGCGAGCAGGACACGCGCGCGTTCAACGAGATCCTGCAGCTCAATCCGTCGGTTTCACGCGATCCGAACCGCCTGTCGGTCGGCACGCCGCTGATCGTGGGCTGATAGCGGCGCGCGGGCCGCGTGGCGCCGCGCGCACCGGTTGCGCGCGGCATGCCGCATCACGCCGCCCGCTGATGTTCCAGCCACGCCTGGAACATCAGCACCGTCCACAGCTGGTGCTGCCAGTTCATCCGGCCCGTCTGGTGCTGGCGCCACAGCCGCTCGACCGCCGCCGCATCGAAGAAGCCCTCTTCGCGCAGGCGCGACGGCCGCAGCAGCGCATCGGCCCAGTCGCGCAGCGCGCCGCGCAGCCAGTGGTCGACGGGCGCGCAGAAGCCCTGCTTCGGCCGGTCGATCAGCGCGGACGGCACGTACCGGTCGAGCAGCCGGCGCAGCAGCGCCTTCGACTGCCCTTCCGGCAAGCGCACCGACGCCGGCACACGCCACGCGAATTCGACGACGTGATGATCGAGGAACGGCATGCGCGTCTCGAGGCTCACGGCCATCGCCGCGCGATCGACCTTCGCGAGAATGTCGGTCGGCAGGTACGTGAGCGTGTCGATCGCCATCGCCTGCTCGGCGAAGCTCAGGTGCGCGGGCCACGCGGACACCGTGTCGAGCGGCGTCGGCGGCTCCTGCCCCGACAGCGCGAGGCGCTCCGGATGATGCACCGACGACATCAGCAGCCGGTACAGCCCGATGCGGCTCTCCGCCGTCATCACATGGCCGAGCTTGTGCAGGCGATCGCCGATGCGCGACGCGGATTCGCGCGCTTCCACGCCGCCGCCCCACGCACCCTGCGCGACGGCCGCGAGCTGGTCCGCGTGATCGGGCCGCAACGCGTGCAACGCGGCGGCGATCCGCGCACGCACCGCCGCCGGCACGCGATGCAGCTTGCGCCACAGGCGCGGCGTCAGGAAGTAGCGCGTATAGCCGCCGAACAATTCGTCGCCGCCGTCGCCGGACAGGCTCACCTTCACGTGCCGGCGCGTCAGTTCGGAGACGAGAAAGGTCGGGATCTGCGACGCATCGGAGAACGGCTCGTCGTAGATCGACGGCAGCTTCGGCACGACGCCGAGCGCATGGTCGGCCGTCACGTAAAGCTCGGTATGGCGCGTGCCGAGATGGCGCGCGACGGCCTTCGCGTAACCGGCTTCGTCGTAGCCGGCCTCGTGGAAGCCGATCGTAAACGTGTCGACCGGCGTCGCCGATTGCGCCTGCATCAGCGCGACGATCGCCGACGAATCGATGCCGCCCGACAGGAACGCGCCGAGCGGCACGTCGGCCTCCATCTGCCGCGCGACGGCCTGGCGCAGGACCGTGTCCAGCTGGCCGACGGCTTCGTCGGCGCTGCCCTCGAACGGCTGCGCGCGGCCCGCCTCGATCGCCTGTTCGAGCGTCCAGTACGCGCGCAGGCGCGGCGTGTCGCGCGCATGTTCGAACTGGATGTACGTGCCGGGCGGCAGCTTGCGGATGCCGCGATAGATCGTATAAGGCGCGGGCACGCTCGACTGGCGCAGGTACAGGCACAGCGCGTCGCGATCGACCGTGCCGTCGAAGCCCGGGTAGCCGCGCAGCGCCTTCAGCTCGGACGCGAACACGAGCGCGTCGCCGATCCGCCCGTAGTAGAGCGGCTTCTCGCCGATCCGGTCGCGCGCGAGCGTCAGCACCCGCGACGCGCGATTCCACAGCGCGAACGCGAACATGCCGGTCGCGCGGCGCAACGTGGCCTCGACGCCCCACGCGACGATCGCCGCGATCAGCACCTCGCTGTCGGAGTGGCCGCGCCACGCCGGTGCACGCCCCGCGCGCTCGAGCTCCGCGCGCAGTTCGCGATGGTTGTAGATTTCGCCGTTGAAGACGAGGACGTAGCGACCGCACGCGGAAGCCATCGGCTGCCGGCCGTGCACCGACAGGTCGACGATCGCGAGCCGCCGGTGGCCGAGCGCGATGCCGGCATCCGGGTCGACCCAGATGCCCTGCCCGTCCGGCCCGCGATGCGCGAGGCTTGCCGTCATTCGCGCGAGCGTGCCGCGCGCTGTCTCCTCATCGAAGGCGACGCTATTCAGAAAGCCGTCGATTCCGCACATTGATTTGTCTGCCCCTGTTGACCTGGTCCGTCACGGGTGGCGCAACCTCGCGGCCCGCCGTCGGGCGTGACGGTCGAGCCATATTACGAAGAAATAAATCAGCAATAATTCACCAGTGAATGTCGGCGAAATCCGGAAAAAAATGGACGTCAAGCGCCGTACGCCGATGATCGAGCGATGGGGTCATATCGAATCCGGCCGGATCGCCGGCAAGCATCGCCGACAAAAAAGGGGCTTGATGCGATGCGACGCCAACCCGCCACGCCGCCGTCAAGCGGCGCCGGTCGCCCATTTCAGCAACTGCGCGACCGCGCGGAAATGCTGCGGCTGGATCGTGCCGTTCTCGGGCGTCGTCTCGTACAGCGCCTGCGCGAGCCCGACGTTGGCGAGCGTCGGGCGCAGCGCGTCGCGGGCCAGCCGCACGATCCGCTCGCCCGCGTCGCCCTCGCCGCGCGCGAGCACCCACGGCAGCGAGCCCATCCCGCCGTAGTAGAGCGCGACGGCCACGCGCGGCGAATAGACGACCACCGACGCATAGCCGATCCGGTCGGGCAGCGACGCGAACTGCGCTTCGCGCGCGAGCTGGCGGCGCTTCGCCTGGATGTGCGGATCGCCTTCGTCCTCCTTGTGCTCGCGCCGCACTTCGTCGATCGACATCTTCATCTTCTGGTTGAACTCGTGCCGCTGGTGCACGATGTCGATCAGCGCCATCACGATGTAGATCAGCGCGGCCCAGCCGAACAGCAGCATCAGCAGCTTCACGATCAGCGCGAGGATCGAGGCCGGCCGCGTGAAGCCCGACTGCACCGACGGATCGAGCGACTCGACGATCAGCCAGCCAAGCGTCGCGACGAGCAGCGCCGTCTTCAGCAGCATCTTCGCGAGATTGACGAGGTTGCGCAGCGACCACAGGTTCTTCATCCCCTCGGCCGGGTTGAGCCGCGACAACTGCGGCACGAGGCGGCTCCACGCCATCACGCCGCCCACCTGCACGAAGCCCGCGAGCAGCCCCGCCAGCAGGCCGGCCGCGACGATCTGCGCGGACAGCGTCGCCCAGTCGCGCGCGGCGCCGTCGATCAGCGCCGCGAGCCGCGCGGACGGATCGGCCGCGCCGACCGCGTCGAACACGAGCCGGAACAGCGCCTGCACCCGCGCGAACAGCGAGCCGATGCCCACCGCGAGCGCCACGCACACGCCGACGAAGAACGCGGACGATACCGTTTCCGCGCTCTTCGGCACGTCGCCTTTCTCGCGCGCCTCGCGCAGGCGCTTCGCGGTCGGCTTCTGGTCCTTTTCGGCCATCCCGGCTCCGGCGCGCTCAGCCGCCGCCGTGCGCGGCGAACAGCGCGCGCAGCAACGCCATCAGCCCGCTGTCGGGGCTCAGCAGCGAATGCAGCGACGCGTACACCACCGGCAGGAACAGGATCATCATCAGCACCGCGAGCGCGCTCTTCAGCGGCTGCGAGAACACGAAGATGTTGAGTTGCGGCACCGCGCGCCCGACCAGGCCGACGCCCAGCTCGACGAGCACCAGCACGATCGTGACCGGCGCCGCGAGCTTCACCATCCATTCGAAGATCGTGTCGGTCTGCCGCACGATGAAGGTTTGCAGCATCGACGAGAAGTCGGGGCCGAGCGAGCCGATCGGCCACCATGCGTACGACTGCGCGAACAGTTGCACGAGCACCTGCAACCCGCCCGCCGTGACGAACAGCGCAATCGCGACGAAATTCAGGAATCCAGAAGTCGGGCCGCCCTCGTGGCCACCCATCGGATCGAAGAACGCGGCGCTGCCGCTGCCGGTCTGAAAGTCGATCAGGTAGCCGACGCCCTGGATCGCGAACAGCACCGCGCTGAACGCGCCCGCGAGCAGCATGCCGACCATCGCCTCCTTCGCGACCAGCAGGCACCACATCAGGAACGGCAGCGCGGCGACCTGCGCGGCATCGATCGTCGGCGCGACGAACGCGGCGATCACGACCGCGATCCCGTTGCGCACGAGGCCCGTGATGATCTGCTCGTTGAATACCGGCACGACGAACATGATCGGCAGCAGGCGCGGCATCACGTAGAGCAGCGGCCGCAGCATGCCGGCGACGTCGTTGAAACCCGCGGCCTGGTCTAGCATCGGCGCTCCGCGGCGGCGGGCGGGGCGGGATCGTCGGGCGAGGCGGATGCGGCGGATGCGTCGGTTTCGGTGGCGATGTCGGCGTCCGTTTCCGCTTCGGTCATCGCCGCATCGAACGCGGCGGCGGCCTCGGGCGGCGTGGACGCATGACCGGCCGCGGCGTCGCCCGCACCAGCCACCCAGGTGCCGCCCGTCGCGAAGCGCCGCACCGCGTAGCCGTCCGCGATGTCGTCGGCGTCGCGCTCGACCCGCGCGGCGCGCGCGTGCAGCGCCTTCTCGCCGGCCTTCTCCAGCTTGTCCTCGGCGGCCTTCGCCTTGCGCGCGGCGCGCTGCAGGTCGGCGAGCGTCGCCTCGTGGCCGCGATGCACGTGCGCGGCCTCGCTCACCGACGCGTTCGCGGTGCCGATATGCCGGTCGAACGTGCGCGTATCGGCCGCCGCGTTCTGCAATGCGCGGGCCTCGCGCACGTCGTCGGCGAGCCGCGTCTGGATCGCGGCCTTCGCGGCGACCTGCTGCGCGAGCTGCGCCTGCGCGGCCGCGAGCGCGCGGCGGCTCTGCGCGGCGATGCCCTGCTGGCGCGCGGCCGCGACGCGCGCGATCTGGCTGCGCATCTCGCGCACGCGCTTCAGGCGAGCGAGCGTCGCGAGCACGAGGCGGTCGTCGGCTTCAGACATGATCGTTCGCCAGCTTCGTCAGCTTCGCGAGCAGCGCGTCGAAACGCACGTCCTCGTCCGACGCCTGCGCGCAGAACGCGCCGATCGCGTCGCGCGCGCGCAGCGCGAGATCGCCGAGCCGGTCGCTGCCTTCGCGATACTCGCCGATCTGCACCAGCAGCTCGATCTCCTGGTACTTCGCGATCAGCTCGCGCACGCGCGCGGCCGCATGCTGGTGCGCGCGGCTCGCGACGAGCGGCATCACGCGCGACAGGCTCGCGAGCACGTCGATCGCCGGATAGCGGTTCGCGAGCGCGATCTTGCGCGACAGCACGATATGGCCGTCGAGGATCGAGCGCACCTCCTCGGCGATCGGGTCCGATTCCTCGTCGCCTTCGACGAGCACCGTGTAGAGCGCGGTGATCGACCCGTGCGCCCCCTGCCCCGCGCGTTCGAGCAGGCGCGGCAATACCGCGAACGTCGACGGCGGGAAGCTGCGCCGCGTCGGCGGCTCGCCGCTCGCGAGGCCGACCTCGCGCTGCGCGCGGGCGAAGCGCGTCAGCGAATCGACCAGCAGCAGCACGCGCTTGCCCGCATCGCGGAAGTGCTCGGCGATCGCGGTCGCGACCAGCGCGGATTTCACGCGCTCCATCGCGGGGCGATCGGATGTCGACACGACGACGATCGACCGCGCGCGCACCTCGGGCGACAGGCTGTGCTCGATGAATTCGCGCACCTCGCGGCCGCGTTCGCCGACCAGCGCGATCACGTTCACGTCGGCCTGCGCGCCGCGCGCGATCATCCCGAGCAGCGTGCTCTTGCCGACGCCGGACGGCGCGAAGATGCCGACGCGCTGCCCGATGCCGAGCGTCATCAGCCCGTCGATCACGCGCACGCCGGTCGGAAACGGCGTGTCGATCATCTTGCGCGCGAGCGGGTTCGGCGGGTCCTGCTGCGTCGAGACCCATGCGGCGCCCGTCACCGGCCCGCGATCGTCGAGGGGCCGGCCGAGCCCGTCGAGCACGCGGCCGAACAGCCCCTCGCCCACCGGAAAGACATGCTCGCGCCCGGACGGCACGACGGTCGTCTCCGGCGACAGCCCGGCCACGTCGCCGAGCGGCGTGAGCAGCGTCGTCTGGCGCGAGAAGCCGACCACCTCTGCGAGCAGCGTCGGCTGGTTCGGCGTGCGCAGCTCGCAGATCTCGCCGAGCCGCGCGCGGATGCCCGTCGCGTTCAATATCTGCCCGACCGCGTGGTTGACGCGGCCCTGCACCGACACCGGCGAGAAGAACGCCAGCCCCGCGTCGAGTTCGCCGACCAGGCGGCCGCGATCGAACGGCGCGCCGTCGTCGTCGCCGAACGGTGGCGGATCGTCGAGCGGCGCGTTCATCGCGCGGCGCCCTTCAGCGCGTCGCGGCGGATCGCCTGACGCAACGCGTCGATCTGCAGGTCGAGGCTCGCGTCGATGCGCCCGGACGGCGTCTCGACCGTGCATGCATGGCGTTCGAGCTGCGCGTCCTCGACGATGCGGATCTTCTGCCGGTTCGACTGCCCGGCGAACGCGCCGTCGAGCGCGTCGCGCATCTCGTCCTTGCGGCCGGGCGCGATACGCACGATCAGGAACGCCTCGTCACGTACGAGCGGCGCGATCCGCGCGAGCGCGGCCTCGTACAGCTTCTGCGTGCTCATCTCGCCGACGATCGCGCGCACGGCCTTCACGACGATATCGGCCATCGCGTCCTTCATCGTTTCCATCGTGCGCGTGGCGGCGAGCGCCTGCGTGTAGGCCTGCGCGGCCTGCTCGCGTTGCGCGCGGCGCATGCCTTCGTCGTAGCCGGCCGCCTGGCGCTTGTCGAACTCGCGCTGCGCGTCGGCGACGATGCGCGCCGCCTCTTCATGCGCGGTCGCGATCACCGCGGACGCGTCGAGCAGCGCCGCGTATTCGCGCTCCTTGAGCACCTTGCGTTCCGACAGTAGCTGCAGGTTGTCGCTCGTGATCAGAAAAGCCAGTCCCATGACGCAAGCCTCTCGGGAATCAGAAACAGGAACATCAGTTCGCCGAACTGGTCGCGCTGCGCGCGGTTCAGCCAGTACGGCGCCTCGTCGTCGATCGCGCGGTTGAATTTCAGGCGCACGCGCCGCGCGACCGCGTCGCCGGCCACGCCGATGAAATCCGCGAGCAGCCGGCCGCCGCGCGCCCGGATCACGACCGGCAGCGCGGCGGGATCGGCGCGCCACGGTTCGAGCGTTTCCGCGAGCGCGCCGAATTCCGGCGCGCGTTCGAGCGCGAGTTCGAGCGCATCGCCGCCGAGCCGCGCCGCGACTTCCGCGCGGATGCGCCGCCCGGCCAGCACGTCGCGCAGCCATGCGCGATGCAGCAGCAGCCCCGCATACGCGGCCAGTTGTTCGAGCGCCGCGCCCGGCAGCAGCGCGAGCCGCGCGCACGGGTTCGCGACGTCGAAGTCGTGTCGGTCGGCCACGCCGTTCAGGTCTAGCAGGTGCCGCGCGAGCAGCTTGCGGCCGGCCGCGCCGAACGCGTCCGGCGAACGGTAGCGCGCGGGCCAGTCGGCCGGCACGCGTGTCACGTGCAGATAGCGGTCGGGCCGCAGGTTGAAGTCGCAGACGAGCGCATGAAACGTGGCAGCGCGTGCGACGGGAGGCGGCGCAAGCGGATGCAGCCATGGCAGCGTCGCCGCCTCGGCCGCGACGCTCGCCTCGCCCGGCGGCAGCGCGTGCGGCTCGCTCATGCGCCGTCGCGCGCGCCGTCCGGCGTACGCAACCCGCCGCCAGCGTTCTGCGCGGTCGCACCGCTCGCCCCGCGCGACGCACCGAGCAGGCCCGCAAGCCGCGCGCCGAACATCCCGCGCCGCGCGGCCGACAGCGCGATCACCGCGCAGGTCAGCAGGATCAGCGCGAACACGAGCCAGCCGAGCGGCGAGCGCAGCCGCAGGATGTCCGACACCGCACTGCCGATCCCGTCCACGCGCGTCGCGCGCGCGGCGGCCGGCTGCAGGAACAGCGACACGTTGTCGTACTGCAGCCCTTCGATGCTGTGCGCGACGAGATCCTTGACCATCGGCGCCATCGCGCGCAGGTCGACGCCCGGCCGGTAGCGGATGTACACCGCGGCCGACGACGGCTTGATCTTGTCCGCGAGCGGATCGTTCTCCGGAATCACGACCTGCACGCGCGCGACCACCACGCCCTCGATGTCCTGCAGCGTGCGCGACAGATCCTGCGACACGCCGTACAGGTAGCGCACGCGCTCCTCGGCCGGCGTCGACACGAGGCCCTGCTTCTGGAACAGCTCGCCGAGGCTCGCATAGCTCGGCTTCGGCAGTCCGTTCGCCTGCAGTACCGTGAGCGCCGCCTGCATGTCGCCGTCCGCGACGCTCACGAGCCACGCGTTGCGGTCCGACGTGTCGCGCGCATCGTTGTCCTTCGACGCGCTGATGCCCGCGTCGCCGAGCACCGCGACCATCTGGTTCGCGTCGCGCTCCGACAGGCCCGAGTACAGCTCCTTCTGGCACCCGGCCAACAGCACGAGCAGCCCCGCGAGCAGCGCACGCGCCGCCCGGCTGCGCCACGCATGCATGCGCGGCGTCGAATCGATCGTCGTCATCGTTTGTCCGCTTCAGGGCGCGTGAGGCCAGAGCCTCCAGCCAGCACGCGCGCTTTCACTCCTGCGTCTTCAGCACCGTATGCGTGAAGCCGTTCGCCGCCTGTGCAACCGACAGGCTCAACTGGTATTCCGAAATCGTGGTGGTTGCCGTCCACTGGAAATCCATCGCCTTCACCATCGTCATCAGCGGGTCGCTGCGGCTGTCCGCCATCGACGTCAGCATCTCGCTGCGATGCTTGTCGATGTTCGCGTACCGCGAATCGAGATCGTTGCCGTACGTGCGCAACCGCTCGACGAGCGACGACTGGTTCGCCTGTGCGGGCGTCATCTGCACGGCCGGCGCCGCATCCGCCGGCGCGCGCGACATCGCGACACCGGACGAAGACGGCGGGGCGGCCGGCGACGCGCCCGGCTGCATCAGCGCATCGAACTGGCGCACCTGCGCCGGGTCGGACGCCGTGCCCGCTTGCTGCGCGGCACTCGCGAGCGCAGCCGCGCCCGGCGGCGCCGCGCCTACGCCTGTTACCGACATGATCGTGTCCTCCTTGACCGGCAAAGCCGGAAACGGGCCGGCCGGCACGCACCTACGCCACGCCGAGCGCCCGTCACGGGCGGCCCCGGCGTGCGACGTCGCACGGCACGGCCGGCGACCGGCATCACGCGCGGCCGGCGGAACTCAGGTGTTGCGCAACCTGGGCGTTCGCCGTCCCTTCCTGCGCGGTCACTGCGTTGCTGGTTTCGAACGTCGCAGTCGATTGCTGAACCTGGAAGTTGATCTTGGTCAGTTCGAGCTGCGTCTTGGTCAGGTCGTCGGCCTGCTTCTGCACGTCGCCCGTGTTCGTCACACCACCTGCTGCCGAGGTACCCATGCTTCGCTCCTTTACGTGAACAACACACTCCACCTTCCGGCGGCGGCCCCATGCCCCGCCGGCGACGTGACGCGCCGCATGCGCGCGGCGTGTCGCGTAATGCGCGCATCGCCAGGCGCGATGCGCAAATCCTGTCGCGACCCTAGTGCGTCGCGCCCTTCGACGCGCCGGCCGCCGCGACGGCCGGCGTCGCCGGCGCATCGGGCAACAGCGTCGGCCCCGGCACCGGCTGCGCGACGCCCGCCGCCGCGCCGCTCGCGAGCGGCGCCACGGGCGGCGCCGGCGCCTGCTCGGGCACACGCGCCGACGGGCCGCCGAGCGGCATCGTGATGCGCTGGCCGTTGCGCTCGAACACCACTTCGTCCGGGCCGATCGACACGACGCTCGCGCCCTCCTTCAGCCGTGCGCCTTCGAAATAGCGGCTACCGTCGACCGTCTCGATGTAGCGCTGATCGCCGTCGCCGGCGAACACGGTCGTGATCTCCGGAATGCCCGCCGTGCCGCCGAGCGTCGTCGCCGTACGCGGCGCGGCCGCGTCTGCATCGCGTACGTGATCGACCACCTCGAGCGCCGGGCGCGCGTCCTTCATGTAATTGCGGATGCGCGGCTCGATCTGCGCGCGCGCGGCCGTGCCCGTCAGCTCGATCCGGCCGCGGCCGAGATACGTGACCGTCAGTGCCGTGTCGCTGAAATAGGTCTGCGCGGTCGCGACCAGATCGCTGACCACGTAGATATTGCCGAGCGCCGCGTTGTCGACGCCCGCGACGATCTGCGCGACGTGCTCGCGCGCGGCCGGGTCGCTGACGTAACCCGACACGATCACGCCGTCGTCGCGCGGCGCGACCGCCAGCTCCGGATACGCGTGCAGCAGTTGCTGCAGCCGGTGCGTGCGCGCGAGCACCGATTCGTGCTGCCACGGCAAGCGTCCCGACCACGCGACGAAGCCGTAGCCGAGCGCGCCGAGCAGCACGCCGATCCACAGCGCGACCAGCGCGATCACGAGCCGCCGGCTGCCCAGCCGCCGCAGCCCGCCGGTGAGCCAGCCCAGCCATGCCGCTTCACGCGCGGCGTCCGGCGCATCGGTTTCGTCGGGCACCGCGACGCTCGCCTGC
>NZ_BBSK01000079.1:0-18849 GCF_001319805.1 Burkholderia sp. E168m22 | reverse complement strand
ACCGCAAGCGCGCCGACCTGCAGGCACACTTGTTTCGCGCCGATCTCTCGATCGGGCAGGATCACTTCGCAGTCGGCCGCCGTACCGACCCAGTTCGCGCCGCGCGCGAGCGACATCGTGCGGCCGTACATCGGCCCGCTCAGGAAGCACAGGTTCCACGGCGACGCGAGCGCGGCCGAACCGGCCCCCGCGCTTCCCGCGCCGCCGGGCAATGCGCCGTCGCCGTGCGGATCAATGATGCTCGTCGACATGGGTGGGTGCTCCTGCGGTCGTCGCCACCGGCTGCGACGCCGCATCCTTGGGTGGCGCCGGCAACGCGGGCGGGCCGAACTTCGTGCCAGGCAGCGGCTTCGGCGTCAGCGGCACCGCGACGTCGTTGTCGGGCGGCCGATACATCGACATCCCTTCCTGGCTCGCCGGCCCGTCGACGCCCGGGTTCACGGGCGAGCCGTCCGGCGCGTACATCGACGCGTTCGTCACGACCCGCGGCGTCAGCAGGTAGAACCGCTCCATGTGGTTGCCCGACTTGTCGGTGTACTTGAACAGGTTGCCGATCAGCGGAATGTCGGACAGCCAGGGCACGCCGCTCTTGTTCAGCTTCACCTCATCATCGTTGAAACCGGCGATCAGGAGGCTCTTGCCTTCGTCGATCATCGTCTTGGTGACGATGTTGCGCTGCTGGATCACCGGCACGTTCGACACGGCCTGCCCCGGCACGATGTTGCCGTCCTGGATGTCGATCGACATCATCACGCTCTGCGGGTTGCCCGACACCGCCGCCGCATTGCGGATCGCCTCGTCGACGATCATCGGCGTCACCTTGATGCTGGTGCCGGTCGTCACGCTGTACAGCGACGAATCCTGATAGCCGGGCACCTGCACGTAGAACTGCGTGAGGTTCTCGAGGATCGCCTCGGTGTTGTCGAGCGCGAGCACCTTCGGCTTCGATCGCAGTTGCGCCTGGCCTTTCTGCGCGAGCGCGTTCACGCGCGTGAGCAGGTAGTTGCGCAGCGACCCGCCGATCGATGCGGTCAGCGCGATGCCGGTCGGCATGAAGGTGCCCGTCTGCCCGGTTTCCGACGTGCCGATGCCGAACGTCAGCGGCGGGTTGCCGACGCCGTTGTACTGCGTGTTGCCGTTCAGCGCGTTCTGGCCGTTGCCGATCTGCACGTCGCCGTGCGTCGTGTGCAGGCGCCAGTCGATCCCGAGACTGTCGAGCGAATCCTCGTTGATGTCGATGATCGTCACGTTGATCTCGACGATGCGCGGCCGCTCGTCGAGCTGGTTGATCAGCGACTGGTAGCGGTACATGTTCTCCGGCAGGTCGCGCACGATCACCGCGTTGATCGCCGGATCGGCGACGATCTGCGGCAGCGTGTCGCCGCCGCCGTTGTTCGCGAACGGCGAGAAGCCGCCGCCCATGCCGCTGTCCGCCCCGCCATAGCCGCCCTGCCGCGGGCCGCCCGAGATGTCGGGAAAGTCGAGCCGCGGCACCGCGATCGTCAGCCCCGAGCCGAGCTTCACCTGGCGCGCGGCCTGCCCGAGCGGCGTGCTCGATGGCGCCGCGGTCGTGCCGCCGCCCTTGCCGAACAGCCGGCGCAGGATCGTCGCGACGCCCGGCACCGTCACTTCCTTGCCCGAGCGGTTGATCGTGAAGTCCGACGCCCAGCCGTATTTCAGCCGGAACGCGCGGATGTCCGCATGCGCGCCGTTCGCCGCCGGATCGCCGACCGAGCCGACCGCCTGCCGCACGAGCTCGACATAGCGGCGCGGGCCGGCCACGTACACGCTATTGGCGCGGTCGTTGATCACCAGCGTGTAGCGCTTGTCCGGAATCTGCATCGCCTGCAGCGCGCGGCCGATTTCGCCGGACGCATTCGGCGGGATCGGGATCATCTGCGTCTGCGACTGGTCGGCCGGATCGACGTACAGGAACGAGCCGTCGTAGTACCACGTGAGCCCGTAGGTCGAGCAGATCGTGTCGAGCGTCTGCTGCGGCGTGCCGGAGAAGCGGCCGCTGATCACGCCGTCGACCTTCGGGTCGACCACCGCCGTCACGCCCTGCGACGACGCGAGCTCGCGGATGAAGTCGCCGATCTTCTTGCCGTTCGCGACGATCGTGAACGGCTTGTTGCGCCAGCGCAGGTCCGCGGCGCGCGCATGCTGCGCGGGCGCCATGCACAGCGACGCCGTGAGCAGCGCGGTCGCGCACACGGCAAGCGCGGCCCGTTGCAGGCTGCGCGGTTGAAACCGGATCGAGGCGACGCGTCGACGCATCAAAGAACTCCTGTGGAAGAAACGAACATGCGTTCCAGCGCCTGCTGCGCGAAGCGCAGCACTTCGCCGCCGAGCCAGCCGGACAGCAGCACGAGCGCGACCATCACGGCGATCAGCCGCACCGCGATGCCGATGTTGGCGTCCTGCACCTGCGTGACGGCCTGCAGGATCGCGACGACGAGGCCCGTGACGGTCGCGATCAGCACGATCGGCAGCGACAGCAGCAGCACGAGCATCAGCGCCTGGCGCGTCAGGTCGAGGATCGTCGAGCTCGTCATTGCACGGCTCCCGGCGCGCGCACGTCGGCGCCCGCGCCGACCGTGCCGTCGTCCGGCGGGTTCTTCACCCAGCCGACCGTATGCAACTGCACGTCCTCCTCGACTTCCTGGTACGACAGCACCGCGAGTTCGGGCAGCACCGGCTGCAGGATCGTCTTCACGTAGCGGCGCGCGCCGAGCGCGACCATCACCGCGAGCCGCGCGCCACCGTGCGCGCCACCCTGCGCGTTGCCGTGGCCGCCGGGGCCGGCCGCCTGCGCGGCCTGCACGATCGCGCGCACCTGTTCGCCGATGTCCTGCTTGACCGCACTCGACAGCGCGAGGAAATTACCCTGCTTCGTGCGCATCACCGCGCTCTCGATCCGCTCCTGCAGGTTCTGCTCGAACAGCACGACCCGCAGCTGGCGCGCCGTGCCAGCGTGTCGATCGGTGATCATCCGGCGCAGGTCGACGCGCACGAGCTCGACCAGCGCGATCACGTCGTCGGGCTCGTTCGGCGCCCACGTGATCAGGCTCTCGAAGATCACGCGCAGGTTGCGGATCGGCACCTGTTCGGCGAGCAGCCGGCGCAGCACTTCGGTCACGCGCTGCAACGGCACGAGCCGCGTCAGTTCGCCCACCAGCTCCGGATGGTCGCGGCGCACCAGATGCACGAGCGCCTGCGTCTCCTGGATGCCGAGCAGTTCGTCCGCATGCTGGCGCACGATCTGCTCGACGTGCGCGGCCAGCGCGCTCTCGCTCGACAGCCACTTGCCGTCCGGCGCCGCGCCGTCGGGCTTGATCCACAGCGCGGTCGCGAACGGGCCGAACGCCTCGGCCGGCTGGCGCTCCGCGCGCTCCGGCAGCGGCGCGACGCCGTCCCACAGCAGCCAGCCCGGCTTCAGCGCGCCGTGCGCGACGAGCACGTCCTGCAGATAGATCCGGTACGTACCGGCCGGCGCGCCCTCGTCGTCGTTCAGCGTGATGCGCGGGAACACCGTGCCGATGTCCGCGTCGACGCGCGCCTTCGCGCTCGACAGCGCCGCCTGCAGTTGCGCGAGGTTCAGGCCCGTGCGCAGGTCGTCGGACAGCGACACCGCGATCAGCGACGTGACGCCCGCCGCGTGCGATACCTTCGCGGGCTGGCCGTCGTCGGCCGCGCCGACGCGCCCCGCGACATGAATCAGGTTGAAGCTCGGCGCGGACGTCTTGCGCTTCAGTTGCGAGAACGCGAAGGCGCCGAGGCCAAGCGCGATCAGCGCGAACGACCATTTCGGAAAACCGGGCACGACGAGAAAACCGCTCAGCACGAACGCCGCGATCAGCAGCGCGCGCGGGTGTGCGCCCAGTTGCTCGCCGAGCTGTTCGCCGAGCTGGCGCTGTCGTGCATCGCGCGTCGCGACGCGCGTGGTCACGATGCCGGCCGCGATCGATACCAGCAGCGACGGAATCTGCGACGCCATCCCGTCGCCGACCGTCAGGATCGCGTAACGCTGCAGCGCCTCGCCGATGTCCATCCCGTGCATCAGCGTGCCGACCGCGATCCCTGCGACGATGTTGATGAACGCGATCACGAGGCCCGCGATCGCGTCGCCCTTCACGAACTTCATCGCGCCGTCCATCGCGCCGTGCATCTGCGATTCCTGCTCGAGCTTCTCGCGCCGCTCGCGCGCCTCGTCGGCGCTGATGATGCCCGCGCGCAGGTCCGCGTCGATGCTCATCTGCTTGCCCGGCATCGCGTCGAGCGAGAAACGCGCGCCGACTTCGGCCACCCGCTCCGACCCTTTCGCGATCACGATGAACTGCACGACCGCGATCACGAGGAACACCACGCCGCCCACCACCACGTTGTTGCCGACCACCAGCCGCCCGAACGCGTCGATCACGTGGCCGGCGTTCGCATGCAGCAGGATCAGCTTGCACGACGCGATGTTCAGCGCGAGCCGGAACAGCGTCGTGAACAGCAGCAGCGCGGGAAACGACGAGAAACTGACCGCCGACGGCACGTAGGTCGACACCGTCAGCAGCACGACGCTCGCCGCGAGATTCAGCGAGATCATCCCGTCGAGCGCGGCCTGCGGCAGCGGCAGGATGAACAGCGCGACGACCGCGACGATGAAGGCCGCGAGAAACAGGTCGGCGCGCGGCGACGCGCCCCCGAGGCGCCGTCCGGACACGCCGCGGCCGGCGGAAAACAACCGCTGCCAGTCGCGGGGGAGCGCCTTCGGTTCAGCCATCGTGCCGTCGTCCTGTCGTTATCGCCGGCTGGCACGGGCAACCCTGCCCCATGCCGCGCGGACCGTTGAATGGGACGAGTGTAGCGACGGGAAACCGCGGAAAAAGAGGCGCGCCTCGTAGCGTGAAAGCGCGTTTTCCTCAGACGATCGAATCGGACTACGAAACCCGGCGGCACGTTCGGGCACGCGCCGCCGGAACCGCTTCCATCGCGCGCCGGAGCGCCGGCGCGCGCCTGCGGCAGACGTCAGCTCAGGACGGCAGCCGCCGCGCGGCGAGGTACGCGAGCTGCGCGCGGTTCTGTACGTTGAAGAGTTTTTCCAGCGAGCGGATGTGGTGCCCGACCTTGTGCAGCGACGTGCGCAGCGCGCTCGCGATCTCCTGGTCGGACAGCCCGTGCACGAGCCGGTCGAGCACTTCCTGCTGCTCGTCCGCGAGCGCGAAGCCGCGCATGCGAGCGACCCGCGCCTCGAGGAACGGCAGCGCGACGCGATGCACGGCAAGACTGACCGACAGCGCGCCGCCGATCACGCGATCGTCGATCCATTCGGTGCCGTGCGTTTCCGACGTCAGGTTCACCGCGACGCGCAGGTCGAGCCGCGGCGCCGACAGGCTGAAGATCACGCCGCTGTTCATTGCGTGCGCACGCAAGTGGCCGGCCAGCGCCAGCACCTTGCGGTCGCCGCTGCCCTGTGCGGCCGCCTCGATCTCGTCGAGCCGCCATGCGACCGGAAAGCCGCTCTGCCGCACCTGCGCGAAACGCGGGTCGCTGTCGTACAGCATTCCTTCGATGAACGGCTGCATGAACGTCGCCGGCGCGAGGTCGCGCAGCAGATGCGCACGCAGAATGCGCCGCCCGATCATTTCGTAGGCGCCGTAACCCAGCGTACTGAATCCGATTTGCCGCAATCGCGCATGACATTGCGAGAAATCGAATGACGCAAGGTCGGTTTTACCGGGCGCTATTTGAATACCGGTAAAAACGTCACGCTCGATTGCGTGATATTCGTTCGAATAAGCGGCGGCGGCCGCTATATCGGCTTGTGAGAACCACTCGACGCGTGGTGCGCCGTCAGCATATGTCATGAGGAGCCCGCCCTTTCCCATTATGTGAAACTGCGCCCCGTCACGATCTGGTCTTTTCTTTATGATTTTCTGGTCGTCGTTATATGCGCACGAACATGAACCTTTCGCCGCGATTAGTATTACGGCATATTACCCACACACCGACATTTTTGTACAATGCCCCCGCGTTTCGTCAGGGATGACGATCGGCGCATATCACAACGATGCTCGGTCGCACCGCCGCGAATGCCGTACACGATACGGCCGCCGCCAGGCGATGCGCGTCGATTCCGAGGGATGGCTCATGTCCGATATTGCATTGCATGAAGAAGCGGTCGCCCCAACCACCTTGCCGCGCGCGTCGCGCGGATTGAACGCATGCGCGGACGCGCTGCGCGAGCGCCCCGTGCAGGTCGTCTGGTGCGACGACGTGAAGCGCGGCGACGATGCGCAGCCGCACGCACCGAAGCTCGGCGTCGCCGATACGCTCGCGCACGCGCAGAGCACGGCCGAGCGCAACCGGATCGTCACGAGCCTGCTGCATCTGACAGGCTTCTCGACCTTCGCGTACTTCGCACTCGAATTCGCGCGCGAGCGCGTCGAAAGCCTCTACCTGCACGAAGCGTTCACGCCGGCCACCTATCGCGGCGACTACGTGCGGCACAACCATCACGACGTCGATCCGCGCACGCTCGGCGCGCGCGTGTGCAACATGCCGATCGTGTGGGACCTGCAGCAATTGCGCCGCGAGCACCGCGAGCGCGACGACGCGCCGTCCGTGAGCCCGGCCGCGCTCGACGGCTTCCTGCAGACGATGCAGGACGACGGGATGTGCAGCGGCATCATGTATTCGATGGCCGTGCCCGGCACGCGGCTGCACGCGTTCATGAGCTTCACCGCGCCGCGCCGCACGCGCGAATGGATCACGCCGGCGACGATCGAACAGGCGCTGTCGATCGGGCTGTCGGTCCACAAGTTCGCATCGCCACAACTGATCTCGACGTCGCGCGAACGCGCGGTGAACGGGCTCACGCCATTCGAGCAGGAGCTGCTGCTCGGCATCGCCGAAGGCGCGTCCGACAAGGAAATCGGCCGGCGCCTCGACACCAGCGCGCACAACGTCGACTATCACCTGCGCAAGCTGCGCAAGCGCTTCGGCGTCGCGAACCGGATTCAGCTCACGTACCTGACGTCGAAGCTCGAGCTGATCTGACGCGCGGCGGCGGCGGCGCGGCGTCGCAGTTTCGTTTCGCCGATCGCGTAAACGCACATGCCGGCCTCGCGGGCCGGCATGCACGGGTTGCGGCGCGGTGCCGGGTCCGGCGCCGCTTCCTCGCAGACGATCGCCGTTACTTCAGCAGCGTCATCTGCACCACCTTCACGATCACGAGCCCGACCGCGATCACCAGATAGCCGCGCAACACGGCCATCCAGATCCGCGTCGCGAGCGTCATGTTCTGCGGCTCGAGCGTATCGAGCGGCGGCATGCGCCACGTGTCGCGCAGCGAGCGATCGATGCCCGGCTCGACGACGCGCTTGTTGCGGCGAATCAGTACCGTCGCCAGATAGCCGGCGATCGCGAGCACGGTGCCGCCCACCAGCACGTCGACGATCGCCTCCCCGCTGATGTCCGGATACATCACCGACGCGGTCAGGATGATCGACAGCAACACCAGCACCCAGATCACCGCGCCCGTGAACACGTTGAGCTTCGTCGAGTTGACCCAGGGCCCGAGCACCTGGCGGTCGTTGCACAGCACGAGCAGGAACACCGTCGCGCTCGGCAGCAGCACGCCGGCCAGCGTCTGCACGGCTTCGGTCAGCAGGCCGAGCGGGCTGCCCGGGATCAGCACGAGCGTGGCCGCGGCCGCGACGATACCGAAATAGACGAGATAGAAGCCCTTCGCGTCGGTCACGCCCCGATGCAGCGAGTGGCGGATCTTGAACACGTCGCCGATCGCGTACGCGGTCGACAGCGACACGGCCGCCGCGCCGATGATGCACGCGTCGAGCAGCGCGATCGCGAACAGCGTCGCGCTCGTGCGGCCCGCATACTTCTCGAGGCCGGCGATGATGCCACCCGCGTCGGTGAAGTTGCCGGCTTCCGGATGGCCGGCGAACAACGCCGAGCTGAAGCCGATCATCGCGACCGCGCCGACCAGCACGAACGCGATGCCGATCCACAGGTCGGCCTTTTCATATTTCATGAAGCGCGGCGTGATGCGCTTGTCGATCACGTAGCTCTGCTGGAAGAACAATTGCCATGGCGCGACCGTCGTGCCGACGATCCCGATCACGAGCAGCATCACGTCCGACAGCTTCGCGTGCGCGGGCCAGTTCGGCACGAAGAAGTCGCGCGTCATCTGCGCGGCGGACGGGTGGATCGACACGAGCACCGGCACGAGCAGCAGGCTCAGCACGCACAGCCCGATCGCGAACCGCTCGAAGCGCCGGAAATCGCCGGTACTGACCGCGGCCATCGTCAGCGCGGCGGCCACGCACACGCCGGCCACCTTCGGCAATCCGAAGAAATCCAGCACGAACGTGATGCCGATGAACTCGGTGACGATGGTCAGCGCGTTGAGCAGGAACAGGTCGATCACGCTGAACGCGCCCCAGAACTTGCCGAAGCGTTCGAAGATCAGCCGCGCATGGCCGACGCCCGTGACCGCGCCGAGGCGCAGCACCATTTCCTGGTTCACGTACAGCACGGGCACCAGCAGCAGCAGCGTCCACAGCAGCGTCGTGCCGTAGTTCTGGCCGGCCTGCGTGTAGGTGCCGAACGCGCCGGCGTCGTTGTCGCCGACCATCACGATCAGGCCCGGGCCGATGATCGCGAGCAGCGTGCGCAGGCGCGCCCACCACGTGCCGCGTGCGCCGGTATCGTGGTGCGCGATCGTGCCGAGCGCACCGCGGATGTCGCCCAGGTGGGCTTCGTCGAGCACGGCGCTGCGGTCGGCGGCGATCGGTGGAGAAACGTTGGATGGCGTGGACATGATGTGTTCCGTACGGCTAAGGGTTATGCGATTCGGTGAGCGTGTGACCTTGGAATGCGCACGGGACGGCCGCCCGAAGGCGGGGGCGCGTGCGCATGCCGAGGCGCGCTCGGCGCTTCTTTTCAGTGGATCAACGCTTTCAGTTGGCTCAACAGGCGGGAGAACACCCGCGGACGGGCGTCGAGCGTCAGCATCGCGTCGTAGTGGGGGCGCGATTCCGTGACGTGCGGAAGGTTCGACAGCAGAAGGCCGAAGTTCATGGTCTGGCTCCGTGCGGCGACGGCAGCGTGCCGGCCGCGTCGTGGGCGCGGGGCCAGCCAGGGGCCTGAACGACGTGTCAGGCTAGTCGGCCGGATTGTCCCCGCGACCCGGGTTCGAAAGGGTCTGCGTATGCAACGGACATAAGGGACAACTGTCACTGTCGTTCATGGCGGCTCCTGTGCGGTGTTCCGGGGAACACGGTTGACCGCCGGCCGGCGTGCGGGCCGGCATTCGCGCGCCCGGGGAACGGATGCGCGAACGCGGCCGCCTGCCAGGCGGCGGGGAAACCGGGCAACGCATGCGAGAACGCATCACGCTAACCGGCGCGAATCAGGGTGCACGTAGGGAGTGGCTGCGGAATACTGCTGCGCGCACCGTTTGCCCGGGAGACAAACGGCGGCTTCGATGAGGCGCGGACGTCGGTCGCTCAGGCGGAAATTTCGTTCGAAGATCGACTACTGCAGGCGTCCAAGGCGGCGGCCCCAAGAGTGAAGATGGCGGATTCTATGGACCGCGCGAAAGTGAAGTCAACCCCTCCAATCCCCATTTTTCGAAATAAATTTCCCGCCTGACGCGACTGAAAGATTTGCCCTTGAAATAACGTTCTGAAACCTTTCAGCGCCGTCGTCACGCCACCCCGCGCCGATGCGTGCGAGCAACGGCCCGCCACGCTGCCGCACTTCCCTTTTCATGCTCGCGGGGCGGGCGCGCGGCGGCTCCGCTCCGCTGCGACGCGCCCACCACACAGCGCATTTTTCGTGCGTTTTTTACTTGCGCCGCAGCAAAACTCGCGACTAAAATCCGCCCCAATTCATCACGGGAGTCCCTCCGTGGACACATGCTCTAGTTGCAGTTCAATGCCGGTCCAGGCCGGCCACGCCATCGCGAGATAGCAGCCAGACGCATGTCTTTCGCCGCTAGCTCGCATTCGTCGGGTTAGCGCGCCTCATCCGGGCCGGCCATCGCCGGTTCGTCAGTCGCACGCTCCGTTATGTTCCATCCTCCGATCGCAGGCCGCGTCACGCACCCGCGCTCGATCACGTCGCCCGGCGTTCGCCGGACGGAATGGAGGCAGCGTCATGTTCTTTCCATCGTTCGCGGTCAGACTCAAGCGCGTCGTGCACGTCGCGTGCGACTGCTCGTTTTCCGGCCGCTCGCCGCTCGCCCGGGCATTCGGCCACTGGCGCGGCGTGGCCCTCGCCCACGTGCCGGCCGCACCCCGTCCGCTCGATTGGGTGCTGATCGCCGCGACGGCGGCCGCGCTCGCGCTTGCCGCGCTGCTGTGCTCGGTCGCGCCACACGTCGGCTTCGCGCAGGTGTGGCGCGTCGGCGGCTGGCTGCCGTAAGCCCTTCTCCGTGCAGGCCGTCTCGCCATGCGGCCCGCATCACGTTCCCGTTTCCTCAGCCTAACTAATCAAACTGCCAACGGAACCCGAATGAAGCAACTCTCTTCCGTCCCGCGCAAGCTTCGCGTCGATGCGCTCGCCGCGCTGCTGCTGTCGCTCGCCGCCGCCTCCGCATTCGCGCAAGCGTCGGCTCCCGCCACCGAACCGGCGGCCGGCACGAACGATGCCGCCGCCCCCGCCCAACCGGCCGCCGATGCTGCCACGCCCGCTCCCATCGGCTTGTGGGAACGGTCGAACCTGCTCGGCAACATGGGCGGCCTGCGCGACGTGCTCGACGAACACGGCGTCACGCTGAGCCTGCAGGAAACCAGCGAGTACCTGTACAACACGTCCGGCGGCACAGGGCGCGGCGGCGCGTACCAAGGGCTCACGCAATTCGGTTTCGACGTCGACACCGGCAAGGCGATCGGCCTGCCGGGCGGCACGTTCAACGTGTCGGGGCTGCAGATCCACGGCACCAACCTCACGCAGCGCTACCTGCAGACGCTGCAGACCGCGACCGGCATCGAGGCCAATTCGACCACGCGCCTGTGGGAGCTCTGGTACCAGCAGTCGCTGCTCGACGGCAAGGTCGACGTGAAAGTCGGCCAGCAGAGCGTCGACCAGGAATTCATGGTGAGCCAGAACGCGGCGACGTTCATGAACGCGACGTTCGGCTGGCCCGTGCTGCCGTCCACCGACCTGCCGTCCGGCGGCCCTGCGTATCCGCTGTCGTCGCTCGGCGTGCGGCTGCGCGTGAAGCCGGCCGACGCGTGGACCGCGATGGTCGGCGTGTTCGACGGCAACCCGGCCGGCCGCAGCGACGGCGACGCGCAGGTGCTGAACGCGCACGGCACCAATTTCAACCTGCGCAGCGGGGCATTCGTGATCGGCGAAGTGCAGTACGCGCTGAACGCGCCGCCGGCCGACCCGAAGGCCCCGCAGCCGGCCGGCCTGCCCGGCACGTACAAGCTCGGCTTCTGGTATCACTCGCAGCACGCGAACGATCCGCGCTACGGCACCGACGGGTTGTCGCTCGCCGATCCGGCCAGCAACGGCATGCCCGCCACGCATCGCGGCAACTACGGGTTCTATGCGGTCGCGGACCAGATGGTGTGGCGGCCGTCCGCCGACAGCCCGCGCTCGGTCGGCGTGTTCGCGCGCGTGATGGGCTCGCCGGGCGACCGCAATCTCGTCGATTTCGCGGCCAATGCGGGCGTGACGCTGAAGGCCCCGTTCGTCGGGCGCGACAACGACGTCGCCGGCATCGCGGTCGGCTACGCGAAGATCGGTTCGCATGCGCGCGGCCTCGACGGCGACACCGGCGCGTACACGACGCCCGGCTATCCGGTGCGCCGCGCGGAGACGGTCATCGAGGCGACCTACCAGTACCAGATCGCGCCGTGGTGGCAGGTGCAGGCCGACCTGCAGCACTTCTTCCGTCCGGGCGGCGGCATCCCGAACCCGAACGCGGCCGGCGCGCGCATCGGCGACGAAACGGTGGTCGGCGTGCGCACGACGATCACGTTCTGATGCCAGCCGCATAAAGACAGGGGCCGGACGGTCGCTTGCGCGACGGTCCGGCCCATGCGGTGGCTTGCCGTGCGGGCACGCGGCCCGTGGCGCGCATTACGCGTCGTGCATTATTCGCCGCGCATTACTCGCCGTACAGCCCGAGCAGTTTCAGCGTGACGCCGTTGGTCCAGCCGAAGCCGTCCTGCAACGGATATTCCCCGCCCCCACCGCCGCCCGTGCCGGTGCCCTCGACCACGTACTTCTCGACGAGCTTGCCTTCGGTCGCATACACATGCTTCACGTCGGACAGGAAACGCGTGCCGATGTCCTTCGCGAGCGCCGGTTCGCCGTAACGGCGCAGCCCGTCGATCGCGATCCACTGCAGCGGCGCCCAGCCGTTCGGCGCATCCCATTGCTGGCCCGTGTTCTCGGTCGTCGTCGCGAGGCCGCCCGGCTGCAGCAGCGTCTTGCGCACTTCGTGCGCGGTCGCCTTCGCACGCTCCGGCCACGCGACGCCCGCGAACAGCGGATACAGCGCGGCCGCCGTCACGCCGTCGCGCGGCTTGCGCAACTGCCAGTCGTAGTCGCCGTAATAGCCGTGACGGTTCCACAAATAATGATTGATCGCGGCTGCACGCTTGCCCGCGCGCGCTGAAAAATCGGCCACGCACGCGATGTCACGCGTCACCGCACAACCCTTCACGATCGTCGTCTCGAGATGGAACATCAGGCTGTTCAGGTCGACCGGCACGATCGACGTCGTGCGGATCGTCGCGAGCGTCTTGCCGTCGCCGAACCAGCGCGAGCTGTAGTCCCAGCCGCTTTCGGCACCCGCGCGCAGGTCGCGGTACACCTCGTTCGCGGGACGGGACGGCACCGACTTCGCGGTCGTCACGTCCTCGAGATACGACTCGTCGCGCGGCGTGTCGCGCGCATCCCAGTAGCGGTTCAGCACGGCGCCGTCAGGCATCGCGACCACGTGGCGCGCCGCCTGCCCGCGCGGCGTCGTGGTTTCGCCCTGCATCCAGTACGCATGCTCCTTGCGCAGCGCCGGCAGGTATTTCTGGTAGACCTTGTCGCCTTCGACCTGCGCGGCGAGCGTGACCATGTACGCGAAGAACGGCGGCTGCGAGCGGCTCGCGTAGTACGTGCGGTTTCCGTTCGGGATGTGTCCGACCGTATCGATCAGGTACGCGAAGTTGTCGAGCATGTCGTCGACGAGATCCTCGCGCCCGGACACCTGCAGCCCGAGCATCGTGAAATAGGTATCCCAGTAGTAGCCTTCGCGGAAGCGGCCGCCCGGCACGACGTACGGCTTCGGCAGCGGAATCAGCGAACTGTACGGCGGCGCCGTGGTGCTCGTGCGCGTGAGCTGCGGCCACAGCCAGTCGATGTGCTCGCGCAGCGTCTGGTTCGGCGGCGGCGTCACGCCGCCTGCCGGGGGCGGCGTGAAATGCTGGTCGACGAACGCCTTCAGCGAGAAGCCCGGCTGCGATTTCTGTTGCTGATACAACTGCACGATCGTCGCGGGGTCGGTATCGGGCGTGGCGTCGACGAAGGTCTTCTGGTCGGGATAGAGCTGCGCGGTCTGCACCGCGACGAACAGGTCGCCGTAGAGCTGGCTCGGCGGTGGCAGCAGCGTGCCCGACGCGGGAGCCGGCGCGGCTGCGGTGGTGGCCAGCAGCGCGGACTGGCTGGCCGCTTGCGCGGCGGCCTGGTTCGCATTGTCGGCCTGCGCGGCGCAGCCGGCGACGGCGAGATAGGCGATGGCCAGTGCGGCGGCCCAGCGCAGACGCGGCGCGGGCGGTGACTGACGCGACGGGAAGCGAGATGCAAGCGGTGCGGCACGACGTGACGTCATGGCGTGTCCCCTCCTTTCGTTGGTGAGTGGATCGGCACGAGGTCTCGTTCGCGCGCGCGTTCGTCTCGATGGCCTTCGATCGATACGCGTCATGTTGTGGTGCGAGTGGGTCCGACTGTCGCACGAAACATGCATGTCAAGCAAGTTTGGGTTCGCGCGACTCCCGGAGATAACCGCGCACCGCCCGCCACGCACGCGCTTCGAGCGCGTTCGCATCGGTTTCGCCGCGCGCGCCCGCCGCATCGACGATGCCTTTCACGATCGCGAGCAGATCGTGCGCGACCACGTCGGGTGCGGCGACGCGCGGCGCATCGCGCGCTCCGAGTGCATGCAGCAAGGTTGCGTGGATGCGATCCGCGACCCGCTCGGTGCGCGCACCGAGCGGCAACCGCGCTTCCTCGAAATCGATCAGCCGCGCGAGCACCGGCCGGCGCATCTGGTGCGCGACGGCCCCGCGCACCAGCGCACGCAGCACGTCGTCGCAGGACGACAGCGCGGCCGCCCGCTCGACGTCGTCGAGCAGATGCGCACTCTCGCGCTCGACGAGCGCGGCCGTCAGCGCGTCGCGGTTCGGGAAGTATTGATAGAGCGAGCCGATGCTCACGCCGGCCAGCGCCGCGACCGCGTTCGTCGTGTAACCGTCGAAGCCGTCGCGCTCCAGAATGCGGGCGGCCGCCTCGACGATCGCATCGACGGTGGCCACCGAACGGCGCTGGCGCGGCGCCTCGCGCGGCGAAAGCGGCATGCGCGAAGACGAGTCGGACATGGTGGAAATGTACACTCCCTCGAATATGAGCAGGTGCTCATATTTTAGGAACGCACCGCCACTCCGTCAAAAGGTATTGACCTGACCGCCCCCGCTGCAACGCCGCTTGCCGTGTTCGCGCACGCTCGCCACCGAGACCAACGAGTGGCCGGCGCGCCGCGCAACGCGTCGATCCGCGATCGCCGCGCCGACATCCTGGCGCACCCGGAACAGCGCGCACACGTTCCGCCACGGCAACATCGCGCGGTTCGTCGCCCACCTGGAGGCGACACGCACGAGCAGCCCGTCGACCGCATGGGCGCAGTCGTTCTTTCCGCACCACCCGCCGGAAAGGACGACTGTTGCAACATGCGGAACAACTGTTGTCGTACGTGACGCAGCGGTCACATTGTGGGCATAATGGCGTCTTTACCGCGCGCCCAGCCCATGTCGCCCGTCTTTCTAGCACCGCTCATCGTTGCCTGTGCGTTGTTCATGGAAAGCGTCGACGCGAACATCATCGTCACCGCCCTGCCTGCGATGGCGAGGGACTTCGGGCACAACCCCGTCACCCTGAACATTGCGATCACGGCCTACGTGGTCGGCCTCGGCGTGTTCATCCCGATCTGCGGCTGGCTCGCCGACCGCTTCAGCGCGCGCGCCGTGTTCCGCACGGCGATCGGCATCTTCGTCGTCGGCTCGCTGATGTGCGCGGCGTCCAACTCCCTCGGCGTGCTCACGTTCGCGCGCTTCATTCAGGGCGTCGGCGGCGCGATGATGGTGCCGGTCGGCCGCATCATCATCTTCCGCGCGGTGCCGCGCGCCGATCTCGTGCGCGCGATGAACTACCTCGCGATTCCCGCGCTGTTCGGGCCCACGGTCGGGCCGCTCGTCGGCGGCTTCATCACGACCTACCTGCACTGGCGGATGATCTTCTTCATCAACGTGCCGATCGGCATCTACGGGATCTACCTCGCGAGCAAGCACATCGCGAACACGCACGAGCCCGATCCGGGCCCGCTCGACTGGTTCGGCTTCCTGCTGTCGGCCAGCGGGGCCGCGCTGCTGCTGATGGGCCTCACGCTGATCGACGGTTCGCTCACGTCGCGCTCGAACGCCATCATCATGTGCGCGGCCGGCGCCGCGATGCTCGCGCTGTACGTGCCGTACGCGCGCCGCAAGGAGCGCCCGGTGCTCGACCTCAGTTTCCTGAAGATCCCGACGTACCATGCGAGCGTCGTCGGCGGGTCGCTGTTTCGCATCGGCCTCGGCGCGGTACCGTTCCTGCTGCCGCTCGCGTTGCAGGAAGGGCTCGGCATGAGCGCGTTCCATTCCGGCCTCATCACGTGCGCGTCCGCGCTCGGCGGCGCGGTCAGCCGCTCGACGGCCACGCATACGCTGCGCCGCTTCGGCTTTCGCACGGTGCTGATCTACAACGCGGCATTCGCGGGCCTCGCGATCGCCGCATACGGTGTGTTCCATCCCGGCATGGCGACCTGGGCGATCTGGCTGATCGTGCTCGTCGGCGGCATCTTCCCCGCGCTGCAGTTCACGAGCCTGAATTCGATGATCTATGCGGACATTTCGCCGCGCGACGCAGGCCGCGCGACGAGCCTCGGCAGCGTCGTGCAGCAGATGTCGCTCGGCCTCGGCGTGACGGTAGCCGGCCTCGTGCTGCACGTGTCGCACTGGCTCCAGGGCCATCAGGCGATGGTATGGTCGGATTTCTGGCCGGCGTTCCTGGTGGTCGGGCTGTGCTCGTTCGCGTCGATTCCGATCACGCGACGGCTGCCGCCGGGCGCCGGCGACGAAGTCGCGCGCGGCAAGCGGGCATAAGCGGCGGCGCCGCGACATGACCTGTCGCTCGGCGACGGACGAAAACCGGAAAAACAAAAAAATTAGCGAACATCCACACGGGGCCGGTGCACAGCCGCGTGGATGTTCGCTCAGGGCTCCGGGTCTCCCGATGGGGGTTGAGAATCCCGGATTCGCTTCCTGCGTGCCATGGACATATGTGCGTCGGAAGCGGAATCGTTGCGCGCGCTTGTCGTCGCGCCATGAACTGCACTATAGGGAAACTTGCGCAACGCATCTGTCAACCATTGTCAGACGCGTGGCAGCCGCGCGTCGCACGCGCGCGCCGCTTTCGCGCTAAAGTGGTTCCCGATCGCCACCCTCGACCGTCCTGCCGATGCTCACGCTCTCGCCCGCCTCCGCCCGCGCCCTGCATCTCGCCGCACAGGGCCTGCTCACGCCGCCCCGCCGCAAGGCGACCAAGGCCGACGTGCTCGACACGATCCGCCGGATGGCGCAGTTGCAGATCGACACCATCCACGTCGTCGCGCGCAGCCCGTATCTCGTGCTGTTCAGCCGCCTCGGCGATTTCTCGCCGCACTGGCTCGATGAACATCTCGCCGAGGCGCGCCTGTTCGAATACTGGTCGCACGAAGCGTGTTTCCTGCCGATCGAGCAGTTCGGGCTGATGCGCTACAAGATGCTCGATCCATCGGGGATGGGCTGGAAATATGCGGCCGAATGGCACGAGCAGAATCGTCCGGAGATCGAACGGCTGCTTGCGCGGATTCGCGAGGAAGGCCCGGTGCGGTCGGCCGATTTCGCGCGCGAGGACGGCGTGAAGGGCAACGGCTGGTGGGATCGCAAGCCCGAGAAGCGTCACCTGGAAGTGCTGTTCACGACGGGCGACCTGATGGTGTCGGAGCGTCGCAATTTCCAGCGCGTGTACGACGTGCGCGAACGCGTGCTACCCGACTGGGACGATACGCGCGACCTGCCGCCGCGCGAAGCCGTGCTGCCTGCGCTGCTCGACTACACGTGCCGGGCGCTCGGCGTCGTGCGTGCGGACTGGGTGGCCGACTACTATCGGCTGCCGCGCCGTTCGTACCGCGCGGAGCTGGAGCGGCTCGCGGATGCGGGCGACCTGATTCCGGTGCAGATCGACGACTGGAAGGAGCCGGCCTACGTGCACCGCTCGCTCGATGCGCTGCTGCCGGCCGCCGCGGCAGACACGCTGCGCTCGACGGTCACGACGCTGCTGTCGCCGTTCGATCCGGTCGTCTGGGACCGGCGGCGCGCGTCGACGCTGTTCGGTTTCGATTACACGATCGAGTGCTATACGCCCGAGCACAAGCGGCGCTACGGCTATTTCTGCCTGCCCGTGCTGCATCGCGGCCGGCTGGTCGGCCGCGTCGATGCGAAAGCGCATCGCACGCGCGGCACGTTCGAATTGAAGGCCGTGCACGTCGAGCCGGGCGTGCGCTTCGGCGCCGGGCTCGCGGCCGACGTCGCGAAGGCCGTGAAGAAACTCGCGGCGTGGCACGGCACGCCGGAGGTGACGGTCGCCCACGCGCCGCCGGCCCTCGTGCAGGCATTCGCGCGCACCTGAACGCCGCATTCCGCCGGTGCGTCAGGGCTCGTTCACGCTCATGACGGGCTTGCGCTGGCCCTGGCCGAGCACGTGCATGCCGGCGTCGATATAGTGCGTGCCGCCCGTGATCGCCCGTGCGCCGTCGCCGGCAAGAAACGCGCAGAACGCCCCGACGTCGTCGATGTCGAGCGCGTGATGCAGCGGCGCCCGGCGTGCGGTGTCGTCGAGCAGCCGGCCGAAGTCCGGCAGGCCCGACGCCGCGCGCGTCGGCAGCACGCCCGGCGAAACCGCATTGACGCGAATGCCCGCCCCGCCGAGTTCGGCCGCCAGGTACCGCACGCTCGCTTCGAGCGCGGCCTTGACCGGCCCCATCACCCCGTAGTTCGCGACGACCTGCTCCGCGCCGAGATAGCTCATCGCCATCAGGCTCCCGCCGCGCGTCATCAGCGGCTCGGCGAGTCGCGCCATCCGGATGAACGAATGGCACGACGTATCCATCGCCAACGAGAAGCCTTCCGGCGAACTGTCGACCACGCGGCCTTGCAGATCGGCCTTGGGTGCATACGCCACCGAATGCAGCACGAAGTCGATCGCGCCCCATTGCACCGCGATCGCGTCGAACACCGCCGCCATCTGGTCGGAGCGCCCGACGTCGAGCGGCATCCGGATCGGCGCGTCGAGTTGCGCGAACAGCGGCTCGACGTGCGGCAAGGTCTTGTCCGACTGCCAGGTCACCGCGAGCGTGGCGCCCGCCCGGCAAAACGCGCGTGCACATCCCCACGCGATGCTCTGTCCGTTCGCGATGCCGACGACGAGCCCCCGCTTGTGTCGCAATGTCATGTCGCCTCCCTTGTCGATCCGCGTGGG
>NZ_BBSK01000078.1:0-13352 GCF_001319805.1 Burkholderia sp. E168m22 | reverse complement strand
CTAGCGCTGCGCCGCGATCCATCGCGCGATGTCGGGCCACACCGTCGCCAGCGTGCGCGTCCCCATGAACATGCCTATATGGCCGCCCGGCACGAGCCGGCTCTCGATCCGCGACGCGGGCGTCCCGAGAAGATCGCGCGCGCCGAACACCTGCTCCGGCGTCGTGATGTCGTCGGCCTCGCCGGCGAGCAGATAGACCGGGCACGCGACGTCCTTCAGGTCGAGCGTGCGCCCGAGCGCGACGAACGTACCTTTCGCGAGCCGGTTCTCCTTGAAGATCTGCACGATCGCCTGCAGGTACCAGCGTCCCGGCAGGTCGATCGGGCTTTCGTACCAGTTCGCGAACACCTCGCGCTTGCGCAGGTATTCCGGATCGTCGAGATGCTCGTACAGGTCGATGTGCTCGGCGAGATAGTGCTGGTCGGGATGCATGTTCTTCCAGCCGCGCAGCATGAAGCGCCCACGCATCAGCCCGCCGCCCATCGCGACGAGTTCGTCGTAGAACGCCGTCGGATACGTGTGCACCATCCGCTTGATCGGGCCGTCGCCCGCGTCGGTGTCGATCGGCGAGCCCGCCAGCACGAGGCTCGCGACCTTGTGCGGGAAACGTGCCGCATACATCGCCGACATCCAGCCGCCCTGGCACAGCCCGACGAGATTCACGCGGCCGCCGAGTTCGTCGACGCACACGTTCAGCTCGGCCAGATACTGGTCGATCTCGAGGTCCTTCATGTCCTCGGTGGCCGAGCGCCAGTCGGTCAGGTACACACGCGTCACGCCGTGCTCGCGCAGCGTCTGCATCAGGCTCTGCCCCGGCTGGTAGTCGGCGATCATCGCGCTGTGTCCCGCGTACGGCGCATCGACGATCGTCGGCAGCCCGTGCGCCGGCGCGGCCGAATAATCGCGAAACGTCATCGTCCGCAGTTCCAGCAACGGCCGGTTCGGCGATGCCAGCGCCGGATGTGCTTCGAAATGGAGCTTCTCCTCTTCCGCGAGAAAGCGCAGATTGCGCGCCGCGATCTCGGCGCCGGCCGCGAACATCGCCGTGGCGGCAGCCATCGGCCAGAAAATCGGCAGCGCGGGGGCGCTGACGGCGGGAGAAGGCGTGTCGCGTGCTGTCATCGAAGTCTCACCGGGTCGGATACGGCGTGGAGGGAATCGCGTCGTCCAGCACGCGGCGCGTGTGGCGCGCGATCATCAGGTTCTCGTCGGTCGGGATCACGCGCACCGTCACGCGCGACGCGTCGCTCGACATCACCGGCAGGCCGGCCGCGTTCGCCGCGTCGTCGAGTACGATGCCGAGCCACGCCGCGCGGCGGCAGATCCGTTCGCGCACGCGCGGCGCGTGCTCGCCGATGCCCGCCGTGAACACGAGCGTGTCGAGACCGCCGAGCACGCCGGCCAGCGCGGCGAGTTCGCGGGCCGCGCGATAGGCGAACAGCTCGACCGCATGCGCGGCCGACGGTGCGTCGCTCGCGAGCAGCGTGCGCATGTCGCTCGACACGCCCGACACGCCCAGCAAGCCCGATTCGGCATAGATCAGATGCTCGACCTCGTCGAGCGAGCGGCCCGTGTGACGCTGCAGGTACAGGATCACGCCGGGGTCCAGCGCGCCGGTGCGTGTGCCCATCGGCAGCCCGTCGACGGCCGTGAACCCCATCGTCGTCGCGACGCTGCGGCCGTTCGCGAGCGCACACAGGCTTGCGCCGTTACCGAGGTGCGCGACCACCGTCCGGTGCTGCATCCACGACGGATCGAGGGCCGCGAGCGCCGTCGCGATGTACTCGTACGACAGCCCGTGAAACCCGTAGCGCACGATGCCCTGCTCGGTCAGCGCGCGCGGCAACGCGAACTCCCGTTCGAGCGCCGGCACCGTCGCATGGAACGCGGTGTCGAAACACGCGACCTGCGGCAGGTTCGGCGCAACCGCGGCCACCGCGCGAATCGCGTCGACGTGATGCGGCTGGTGCAGCGGTGCGAGCGGCGCAAGCGCCGCGATTGCATCGAGCACGCGCGCGTCGATCCGCACCGGCGCGGTGAAATACGGGCCGCCATGCACGACCCGGTGCCCGACGCCGTCCAACGCGGCCTCCCGCCCGACGTGAGCGGCGAACCACGCGTGCAGCGCCTCGATCGCGCCTTGATGCCCCGGTCGCGCGACGGCGCTGTCGGCGAGCGTCGCGCCATGTGCATCGGTCACGAACAGATGCGGGGTGTCATGCAGGTTCTCGACCTGCCCGTGCAGGCCCGCATCGAGCGAACAATCCTCGTGCGTGTCGTAGACCGAAAACTTGAGGCTCGACGAGCCGGCGTTGAGCACCAGGACAGGATGTCGCATCGCGGCCCCGTCAGTGTGCGTCGGCCGCAACCGTCGGCGCGGCCACGGGCACCGCCGCGGTGCGTGCCGCCGCGACGAGCGCCGCTACCGCGCAGCTCGCCAGGCGCGTGCGTTCGCTGTCCGCGCGACTCGTCAGGATCACCGGCACGCGCGCGCCGAGCACGATGCCGGCCGCATCGGCATTCGCGAGGAACGTCAGCTCTTTCGCGAGCATGTTGCCGGCCTCGAGGTCGGGCACGAGCAGGATGTCCGCATCGCCCGCGACCGCGGAATCGAGATGCTTGAGCCGCGCCGCCTCCGGGCTGATCGCGTTGTCGAGCGCGAGCGGCCCGTCGAGCAACGCGCCGGTGATCTGGCCGCGCTCGGCCATCTTGCACAGCGCGGCCGCGTCGAGCGTCGACGGCAGCTTCGAGCTGACCGTCTCGACCGCCGACAGGATCGCCACCTTCGGCCGGGCGATGCCGAGCGCATGCACGAGATCGATCGCGTTCTGCGCGATGTCGGCCTTCTGTTCGAGCGTCGGACGGATATTGACGGCCGCGTCGGTGATGAACAGCGGCTTGGGGTAAGTCGGCACGTCCATGATGAACACGTGGCTCAGGCGCCGCCCGGTGCGCAACCCCGTATCGGCGCGCACCACCTCGGCCAGCAACTCGTCGGTGTGCAGGCTGCCCTTCATCAGCGCCTGCGCGTCGCCCGCGCGCACCAGCTCGACCGCGCGTGCCGCCGACGCATGACTGTGCGGCGCATCCACGAGCCGATAGCCGGACAGGTCGACACCGAGCGTCGCGGCGAGCATCGTGATGCGCGCCACCGGGCCCACCAGCACGGGCACGATGATGCCGGCCCGCGCGGCGGCAGCCGCCGCGTGCAGCGAGACCTCGTCGCAAGGATGCGCGACCGCGACCGTCACCGGGCGCAATGCGCGGCAACGCGCAATCAGCGCTTCGTATTTCTGATGCGTGCGCAACTCGGTCATCGACTGCCCCTTCGCAAGGATCACGTGAACGGATTCTCGTGCGGGACCGGGCGACGTCGTTTGATTTCCGTCAATCGTTTCAGGTGAAGTCCCGATAGCATGAAGCCGCACGATGACATCCGGATGGCCGCGACGCCCCCCTGACATGCACATACGCGAAATCCGCTCGAAGATCGCCAGTACCTCGTCCACGCGCAAGATCACCAAGGCGATGGAAATGATGGCGCGCACCAAGATGGCGAGCGCGCAGCGACGTGCGCGGGAGTTCCGCCCGTACGCGGCACGCATCGGCGCAATGGCGGAACGCGTGCTGCGCGAACGTCCCGACCACGTGTCGGCACTGATGGCGCGACGCGATACCGTGCGCCGCGTCGGCCTGATCGTCGTCAGCACCGATCGCGGGCTGTGCGGCCCGCTCAATGCGCGGCTGCTCGTCGAATGCGTGGATGCGCTCGAACGCTGGGACCGGGCCGGCGTCGCGTGCGAACTGAGCGTGATCGGCGCGCGCGGCCTCGCGCCGCTCGTGCGCCATGGCGCGACCATCGCGGCCCGTGCGAGCGGCCTGGCCGCCGAGCCGCACTTCGAGCAGTTGCTCGGGGCGCTGCTCGTGCCGCTGACCGCGTTCGTCAACGGCGAGCTCGACGAAGTGCACGTCGCATACAACCGGCTGACGAGCCCGCTCGCGTACGAGCCGCGCATCGATGCGATGCTGCCGATCGCAGGGCTCGATACCGGGGCCGACGCGCCGACCGATGGCGCGCCCGCGTCCGACTATCTGTACGAGCCCGCGCCCAAACCCGTCGTGGACACGTTGCTGCTGCGCTACGTCGAGGCGACGCTCTATCAGGCCGTCGTCGAGAACTACGCGTGCGAGCAATGCGCGCGGATGTTCAGCATGCAGACCGCGACGGACAACGCCGACCGCGTGCTGCGCGAACTGCGGCACCTGTACCAGAAGACGCGACAGGCGCAGATCACCACCGAGCTGTGCGAACTCGTCGCCGGCGCGGCGGCGGTCTGAAGGAGTCCGCATGAAGACGTCGATGAAACTCGACATCGTGAGCGTGGAAGCGGTGCTGTATGCCGGCGACGCGCATTTCGTCGTCGTGCCGGGGGAAAGCGGAGAGTTGGGGATCTACCCGCACCACGCGCCGCTACTCACGAGAATCAGGCCGGGCGTCGTGACGCTCGTCGATGCGCCGACCGGCGAGCATCGCCGCCTCCTCGTCGCGGGCGGCGTGCTGGAGGTCAGCCGTGACGGCGTGACGCTGATCGCCGATCACGCACTGCGCACGCCGGAACTCGACGAGCTGCGCACACGCGAAGCGCGGCATGCGGCCGACGACTGGCGCCAGCGCTACGCGCACGAAAACCGGCGCGCATTCGATTTCGCGTCGGCCCGTGCGGAATTGATGGAGGAAATCCGGCGCTTCTTTGCGATGGCGCTGCGGCAACAGGCGCCGCACGACAAGCCGGGCAGCGCCGGCTAGCCGCGGCTCCGGTACCGCCCGCTCAGTCGCGCAGCTTGCGAAAACGCGGCGTGCCGTCTTCGAGATTGCCGTTGAACATCGCTTCCGGCCGCACCCACAGCCCGCGCGCATGCGGCCACAGATGCTCGTAGACGACTACCGATTCCTCGGTTTCGGAATGGCGGGCAACGCCGATGTAGCGGTACAGGCCGCCCTTGTAGTGGCGGTGCGTCGCGAGCTGTTCGGCTTCCTGTTCGGTCATGATGTGCTTCTCTTCGGCAAAAACGGAAAGCGCGTATTGTATGCGCTGCGCCGCGCGTCAGCGTTTCGTGTAGATGTCGGGGCGGCGGATCTCCATCAGCCGCTCGGGGTTCGCGGGCGGACCGAAACCGACCGGCCGGTACAGCGCGTGCGCGTCGGTCGTCGCGAGCATGATGCGGCGCAGGCCCTGCACCATTTCCTGCGCGAATATGTGGTCGATCAGCGCGCGGCCGTAGCCGTTGCCGCGTTCGGCCGGCAGCACGAACACGTCGCACAGGTACGCGAACGTCGCGTGATCGGTGACGAGCCGCGCGAACCCGACGAGCCGGTCGCCGACATACGCGCCGAAGCACAGCGAACCCTCGATCGCCCGCTCGACCACGTCGCGCGGGATGCCCTGCGACCAGTACGCGTCGCGATGCAGGAAGTCGAAGATCGCGTCGATGTCGAGTTCGCGCTTGTCGGTGGAAAATCTCAGCGTGGCGGGGGTGGCTGCGGGCACGTCTGTTCTCCGGTTCGAGGGCGGAAGGCGGAGCATCGACGATACCGCGCCGTGGGGTACGGGACAAGGGTTTGGCCGCGTCGTAGCGGGAGATCAGCTACGCGTCGCCCTGCCGCACGGCGCCACTCAACATGCGCAGCGCCTCAAGACTTGTACAATATTCTGTACATATATTCGGTTAGTGCTATACTTGTACGGTTACACGTACAAGTGAGGCACGCCATGCGCACGATTCATTTTTCCGATGCCCGCGGCAATCTGAAGACCGTCATCGACCAGGTCGTCGACGATGCGGACGTGACGCTCATTACGCGCCGCGATGCACCGAACGCCGTCATCATGTCGCAGGACTATTACGACAGCCTGATGGAGACGGTTCACCTGCTGCGCTCGCCAGCCAACGTCGCTCATCTCGAACGTTCGATCGCGCAACTGCGCAAGGGCAAGGCGAAAGAACACAAGCTCGCCGAGGACGATGAATGAGCGTACGTCGCGTGCTCTTTACTTCCGACGCATGGGATGACTATGTCTACTGGCAAGGACAGGATCGCAAGACGCTCAAGCGCATCAACCAGCTCATTCGCGAAACCCAGCGCACGCCGTTCGAAGGCATCGGCAAGCCGGAGCCGTTGAAAGCCAATCTGTCCGGCTTCTGGTCGCGCCGCATCGACGATACGAACCGCCTGGTCTACGAGGCTGACGACCTTCAAATCAGCATCGTGTCCTGTCGCTACCATTACGAGTAGCACGGCCGCCAACCAACCTCGCCACGTTCCGCCTCGCACGCCTCGCCCGATGACCTACCGCCTCATCGCCTTCGACTTCGACGGCACGCTCGCCGATTCGCTCGACAGCTTTCTCGCCGCGCTGTCGGAAGCGTCGCGCCTGCACGGCTTTCGCGACGCGACGCCCGAACTGCGCCCCGCGCTGCGCGGCATGTCGGCGCGCGACATCATCCGCGCGCTCGACGTGCCGATGTGGAAAGTGCCGCGCGTGACGATCGACATGCGCCGCCTGATGCGGCCGCGCATCGCGAACGTGCGGCTCTTTCCCGGCGTCGACGAAACGTTCGACGCGCTCGCCGCGCGCGGCATCCGCATCGCGATCGCCACGTCGAACACCGAGGAGATCGTGCGCGACCGGCTCGGCCCGCGCGCCGGCGCACGCGTCGACCATTTTGCCTGCGGCATTCCGCTGTTCGGCAAGGCGCGCCGTCTGCGCGCGCTCGTTCACGAGGCCGGTGTGCGCGCCGACGAAGTGCTGTACGTCGGCGACGAAATCCGCGATGCCGACGCGGCACGGCACGCGCGTATCGCCTTCCAGGGCGTCGCGTGGGGCTACACGGCGCCCGACGCGTTGCAGGCACATTGCGCGACGCCGTTGCTGCCGCGCCTCGATGCGCTGCTCGATCGCGTGTAACGCTTCACGCACGCCACGCACACACGCACCACTCACCGCCGACGCGCCGCCACAGCAACGGCCGCGACGACATCACACCGATGAAATGCCGATGACACGCACGCGCATCTCATGCATTGCATGCGCCACGTGCGCGCAAAAATTGCCGCCGCCGCACGCGCATCAGGTACGCACTACCGGCCTGCGCGCATGCTCATCGATTCGTCTTACCAACCGTTACACAAGCCACAGCACGGTTGCACCTGCTACCCGACCGCTCTCCTAGAATCAGTCGGGCCGGGAAACACTTCGAACGCCGCCGCGGCAGAGCGGCAGTCGAATCCGGCCCGGGCGCGCCCGGTCTCTCGCACAGCGACGGATCACACGATCCGTTTTTCAACCAGAGCCCCGATCGAAAGGAGGTCCCATGAACCGCTTTCCCCACATTTCGCGCCTTGCCTTGTCTGCCGCTGGCCTGCTTCTCGTCGCCGTGACGGCGACCGCGCAAACCGCGCAACCGGCACCCGCGGCATCCGCCGCGCCGGCCGCGACCGCGACGCGCATCCACGAAGCCGACCAGACCTTCATCACGGACGGCACGAAGACCGTGTCGACCCAGCACGACGCCGCGCGCATCGCCGATTCGCGCACGTCGGACAGCCAGGTCAAGGCGTTCGCGCAACGCGTGTCGACCGACGACGCGAAGATCATCCAGGCGATGCGCGCGGCGAGCCCGCGCGGCGTCGACGTACCGGCCAACGACCCGGACACGACCGTGCTGAACAGCATCAAGAGCCTGCGCGGCGCCGAGTTCGACAAGGCGTACATCGAACAGGTCGCGCTCGCCGGCCAGCAGAAGACGATCTCGGCATTCCAGGCCGAAATCGCATCGGGCCGCGACACCAAGCTGAAGGAAGTCGCACGCCAGGCGCTGCCGATCCTGCAGGCGCACTACGCGGACGCGCAGAAGCTCGCGCAGCGTCACCACCTCGCATCGGCGCAGTAACGCGATGCAGCGCCGCGCCTCGTGCGCGGCGCACCGTTCCCCCCGTCGTCGCGCTGCCGCCTCCCCTGCCGGCGGCGCGACGCACGTCCAACATTCAACGTTCAACGTCCCGCGTCACACGTTACGTCGCCAGCTTCGCCTCGAGTCGCGCACGCACGTCCGGCCATTCGTCGTCGATGATGCTGAAGCGCACCGAGTTGCGCTTGCGGCCATCCGGCATGATCCGTTCGTGACGCACGATGCCCTCCTGTTTCGCACCGAGCCGCAGAATCGCCGCGCGCGATTTCTCGTTCAGCTCGTCCGTGGTGAACTGCACGCGCACGCATCGCAGCGTGTCGAACGCATAAGCCAGCAGCAACCACTTCGCTTCGGTATTCGCGCGCGTACGCTGCGCCGATTCGCTCAGCCACGTATGGCCGATCTCCAGCTTGCGATTCCCGCGATCGATCTTCCAGAAGCGCGTGCTGCCGATTGCGCGGCCCGACGCGCGATCGGCGATCACGAACGGCATCACGGTGCCGGCCGCGCGTCCCTGCAACGCCGTGTCGATGTACGCGTCGACCGTCTGCGCGCCCGGCACGACCGTGACCTTCAGGTTCCACAACTCACCGTCGGCGGCAGCGTCCAGCAGCGCCTGCCGGTCGGATGCGGCGAGCGGGCGCAGAACGACACGTTCGCCGGTGAGGGTCGGTTGTTCGAGGAAAGACGATGCGTCGGTCATGACGGGATTTCCGGAAAATGACGGCGATGGCGGCGAAACGCCCATCATACGGCGGCGCCGCTAGCCGAGGTGCGCGGCGAGCCGGCGGCGGATCGCCTTCGCTTCGCCGCGCAGCGCATCGGCGAACGCGTCGACGAGCAGGCTCTTCGGCCGGTGCTCGGGCACGATCACGCTGACCCGGTACGGAAACGACCGCGTCAGCGGCCGCACGTGCAGGCCGCGGCCGACGAAATCGAGCGCAGTGAGCGGATTGACGATCGCAGCCCCGAGCCCCTGCCGCACGAACGCGCACACCGAGACGGCCGACGGCGTGTCGACCACCGAGCGCGGCGCGACGCCGAGTTGCGCGAATGCCTCGTCGATCATGATGCGGTACGGATCGTTCAGCGACAGGCTCACGAACGGGCGGTCGACGAGATCCAGCAGGTCGATCGCGTCCTGCGCGAGCAGCGGATGGCCGTCGGGCAGCACGCACACTTCATCGACTTCGAGCAGCGGCGTGAGCACCGTGCCGGCCGGCGCGACATCGTGCTCGGTCAGCCCGAGGTCGTAGCGTTGGGCGGTCAACCACTCCTCGAGCACCGGCGACTCCTGCGTCGCGACCGACACGCTGACGCCCGCATGCGCATCGTGAAAGCGCCGGCACGCACCGGGGAGGATCGCGTGCGAGAACGCCGGCAGCGCGATCACCGACAGTTGCCCGTCGCGAAACTCGCGCAGGCGTGCAGCCGTCGCCGCGACGCGTTCGAGCCCCACATACGCGAGCCGCACGTCGTCGAACAGCGTGAGTGCGGCCATCGTCGGGCGCAGCCGGCCATGCGCGCGTTCGAACAGCGCAAAGCCGACGACCTGCTCCATCCGCGCCAGTTCGCGGCTGATAGTCGGCTGCGACGTGTACAGCATCTCGGCCGCGCGCGTCGTGCTGCCGGTGACCATCAGTGCGCGGAACACCTCGATATGACGGTGCGTCAGCATGATCGTATATATCAGAAATGAATCGAATGAAGATAAACAGGCATTTTACTGGATAGCCAATCGGGCGCATCATCGCGCTATCCGTTCATTCGATCCGATTCATCCGCCATGTCCCTCGATTCCCGCCAGCTCGCGGCCCTCGCGCAGCAATACGGCACCCCGCTGTGGGTGTACGACGCCGACGTCATCCGCGACCGCATTGCCCAACTTCGCCAGTTCGACGTGATCCGTTATGCGCAGAAGGCGAATTCGAACGTCCATATCCTCAAGCTGATGCGTGACGAAGGCGCGTGCGTCGACGCCGTATCGCTCGGCGAGATCGAGCGCAGCCTCGCGGCCGGTTTCAGCCCGAGCGGCGAGCCGGAAGGCGTCGTGTTCACGGCCGACCTGATCGACCGTCCGACGCTCGCGGCGGTGCTCAAGCATGGCGTCACCGTGAACGCCGGCTCGCTCGACATGCTCGCGCGCATCGGCGAGCACGCGCCCGGCCACCGCGTGTGGCTGCGCGTCAACCCCGGGTTCGGCCACGGCCACAGCAACAAGACCAACACCGGCGGCCCGCAGAGCAAGCACGGCATCTGGATCGACGACGTACCGCGCGCGATCGAGATCGTGCGCCAGTACGGGCTGAAGCTGGTCGGCATCCATATGCACATCGGTTCGGGCGTCGACTACGGCCACCTGTCGCAGGTGTGCGATGCGATGGTCGACCTCGTCACGTCGCTCGGCCACGACATCGACGCGATCTCGGCCGGCGGCGGCCTGTCGATCCCGTATCGCGACGGCGAGCCGCGCGTCGACGTCGGTCACTACTTCAACCAGTGGGACGCCGCGCGCAAGCGGATCGAACGGCATCTCGGCCACCCGGTGCGCATCGAGATCGAACCGGGCCGCTTCCTCGTCGCCGAAGCCGGCACGCTCGTCACCGAAGTGCAGGCCGTCAACCGTCGGCCGAAGCACGATTTCGTGCTGATCGACGCCGGCTTCAACGACCTGATGCGCCCGTCGATGTACGGCAGCTATCACGCGGTGTCGGTGCACGCGCACGATGGCGCGCTGCCCGCCGGCCGGCCGCTCGTCGACCTCGCGATCGCCGGACCGCTGTGCGAATCGGGCGACGTGTTCACGCAGGATGCCGGCGGCGTGGTCACGCACCGAAAGCTCGCGCAGCCGCAGATCGGCGACCTGCTGTTCCTGCACGACGCAGGCGCATACGGCGCGTCGATGTCGTCGAACTACAACAGCCGGCCGCTCGCGCCGGAGGTGCTGGTCGATCGCGGCACGCCGCGGTTGATCCGCCGCCGGCAGACGATCGGCGAATTGCTCGCGCTCGAAACGTTCGAGTAACGCCCGCCCGGCGTGACGAACGCCAACGGCCAGGCTTGCCGCTACCGGCAGCCTGGCCGTTTTGCCTTGGGCCGCGTCATCGGGTGCAGGATCGAGCGCACGTCGCGATCACGCGTATCGGCGGCAACCGGCTTGCCGCCAGCCTCGCACCGGAGGGCGTCGGCCTGATACGCGACACACCGCTGCCCCTGCGTCACCCTGCGCGCTGCACGGGCGCCATCTTCGAGAAATACTTCGCGCCCGCCACGCAGCCGACCACCACGACCGTCACGACGACCATCGACGGCGGCACCGTCTCGTGCAGCAGCCCGGCCGCGAGCAGGAAGCCGAAGAACGGCTGCAGCAGCTGCAGCTGGCCGACGCCCGCGATCCCGCCGAGCGCCAGCCCGCGATACCAGAACACGAAGCCGATCAACATGCTGAACAGCGACACGTACGCGAGCCCCCACAGCGCGGCGGCAGCGACGCCGTCGAACGACGCGGGCCAGGTCAGCCACGTGAGCGGCAGCATCAGCGGCAGCGACAGCACGAGCGCCCACGAAATCACCTGCCAGCCGCCGAGCTGGCGCGACAGCCGCGCGCCTTCCGCATAGCCGAGCCCGCACGCGACGATCGCGGCCAGCATCAGCGCATCGCCGACCACCGACGCCTGCCCGCCGTTGCGCAGCGCGAACGCGGCCACCGCGCCGCTGCCGACGATCGAGAAGATCCAGAACGGCAACCGCGGCCGTTCGCCGCCGCGCCACACGCCGAACAGCGCGGTCGCGAGCGGCAGCAGCCCGACAAACACGATCGCATGCGCCGACGTCACGTGCTTCAGCGCAAGCGCCGTCAGCAACGGGAAACCGACCACGACACCAAGCGCGACGATGGCCAGCGACACGGCCTCGGCACGCGACGGCCGCTTCTGCTTCAGCACGACGAGCAGCAACAGGCCGAGCGCGCCGGCGATCGTCGCGCGGGCGAACGTGAGGAACAGCGGGTCGAGCCCTTGCACCGCGACTCGCGTCGCGGGCAGCGAGCCACTGAAGATGATCACGCCCAGCAAACCGCTGAGCCATCCGTCGGTCGTCTTTTGCACGGTCAATCCTGAATGGAAAGTGGATGACCGATGATCCGCCGACGGCGAAACCGGCGTAAGCTACAGCCCAATACAATTCAGACAAACTGTACTGGACAACCGGCCGTACAGTTCATCGTTCGCCATGCGCCATTCCGCCCCGATTCCCGCCCCGCCCGCGCCGTCGCGCACGCGCGTGGAAACCGTCATGGATACGTTGCGCGCGCGGATCGCGAGCCGCGCGCTGATGCCCGGCGCGCGCGTGCCGTCGATCCGGATGATGGCCGATGCGCTCAGCGTGTCGAAATCGACGGTCGTCGACGCGTACGAACGGCTCGCGAGCGAAGGCGTGCTCGTCGCACGGCGCGGTTCGGGCTTCTACGTGTCGGGCCACGCGCCGCCGCTCGCGCTCGCCGAATTGGGCCCGCGCCTCGATCGCGAGCTCGATCCGCTGTGGCTGTCGCGCCAGTCGCTCGAAGCGGCGCCGACGTCGGTAAAGCCCGGCTGCGGATGGTTGCCGTCGTCGTGGTTGCCCGACGAAAGCCTGCGTCGGGCGCTGCGCGCCGTGTCGCGCGACGAAGCCGATGCGTTGACCGACTATGCGACGCCGCTCGGCCTGCCCGCGCTGCGCCAGCAGCTCGCGTGGCGGCTCGCGCAGCACGGTGTCCATGCGGAACCCGCGCAGATCATGCTGACCGACGGCGGCACGCACGCGCTCGACCTCGTGTGCCGCCTGCTGCTGGAGCCCGGCGATACCGTCGTGCTCGACGACCCTTGCTACTTCAACTTCCAGGCGCTGCTGCGCGCGCACCGTGCACGGATCGTCAGCGTGCCGTTCACGCCGAACGGCCCCGATCTCGTGCGCTTCGAGCAAGTACTCGCCGAGCACCGGCCACGCCTGTACATCACCAACGCCGCGCTGCACAACCCGACCGGCGCGACGCTCGCGCCGCCCGTCGCGCACCGGCTGCTGACGCTCGCGGCCGAGCACGGGCTGCTGATCGTCGAGGACGACATCTTCGCGGATTTCGAAAGCACGCCCGCGCCGCGCCTCGCGGCGTTCGACGGGCTGTCGCGCGTCGTGTCGATCGGCAGCTTCTCGAAGACGCTGTCGGCCGCGATCCGCTGCGGCTATGTCGCCGCGCGCCCGGAGTGGATCGACGCGCTCGTCGACCTGAAGCTCGCGACGTCGTTCGGCAATGCGCAGATCGGCGCGAACGTCGTGCACCGGCTGCTGGTCGACGGCACGTACCGGCGCCATCTCGACAGTCTGCGCGCGCGTCTCGCCGATGCGAT